>RHKR01000510.1 GCA_008363265.1 Chlorobiota bacterium | reverse complement strand
ATGGTCGTAACTCATTTCCGCAAGCACCTTTTCCAGAGCTGCAGCTTGTGACACGGTTCTGGGGAAACCGTCAAGAATAAATCCTTCACGCAACTGTGGTTCGGAAAGCTTCTCCCTGATTATACCTATCATGATATCATCGGGGAGGAGTTGCCCGCTCGACATTATCTCCTTGGCCTTCATTCCGAGCGGGGTACCCTTTTTAACCGATTCTCGCAGCATGTCACCGGTTGAAATATGCTCAAAACCGTATTTGTTGCTGATGATCTTCGCCTGAGTACCTTTGCCGGCGCCGGGAGCACCAAATAAAATTAAATACATGATCTTCCTTATGTATCTCTGTCAAAAGACTGAAATTATACTCAGCAAAACTAACAAAATATAATCAATTCCTTAACTTTTCAAAGAAATTACGGAGGAGTAACTGACTCTCACTCTCCATCAGTCCGGAAAAAACCTCAACTTTGTGGTTGAATTTTCCGTCTTCCGCGTGATTACAAACCGAACCGCAGCACCCGGATTTAGGGTCGAATGCTGCAAAAACCACCCTTGATATCCGTGCATGGAGTATGGCTCCGGTACACATCAGGCAGGGCTCGAGTGTAACATAAAGAGTGCATTCACCAAGTCTTGAAACACCCAGGTGATTTGCCGCCGCGGTGATGGCGATCATTTCTGCATGGGCTGTGGGATCGTTGAGCCGGAGGTTTTGGTTGTAACCTCTTCCAATTATCTTCTCCTCGTGTACAATTACACATCCTACAGGTACTTCTTCTTCAACGAAGGCCTGCTCCGCTTCCTGAAGTGCTGAATACATGAACCGGTAATCGTTCTCGGAGAAGATCATGTTATTTTAAATTTTTGAAAAGTTAAAAATAAAATGTAAAATTAGCAAAAACTGTCGACAAAAGTGGTTTAAAAATGAAAAGTCCGTTCGTTTTGGAACGGACTTTCTTTGTACACCCGGAAGGAGTCGAACCCTCAACCTTTTGATCCGTAGTCAAACGCTCTATCCAATTGAGCTACGGGTGCATAAATCAATAAATTCAGATTTTAAATCTAATATTATTTGGGGAATTTGCCAAATGATCCCGTTTGTCTCATCGTTTATTTCTGTAGTAGACTGAATAAATCCCGATAAGATTTAAAAACGGTTCATACTGAAACGGAACCTGTAAATGGGGCATTAACTGAGGAGCATAGCCCCCAGTGACAAATATTTTTATATCCTGAGAGATGGTGGTGAAGTGATCAAAAACACGTTCAACCAGCCCCACGGTAGAATTCAGTATACCCGATCTTATTGAATTTTCAGTCGAGTTGCCCAGAAAACTGCCGGACTGGTAACTCTCGATCAATGGAAGTTTTGCAGTGAACTGGTTCAATGCCGAGTTCATAATGCGCAATCCCGGGGCGATCATTCCACCTGTAAAAACAGATGGTTTACCTACCTGTAAAACATTTACGGTTGTTGCAGTGCCAAAATCGATTGATATTACAAAATCATGATCGTGCAATGCATTATCGATCTCAAGCAGGTGTTTGGCACCTGCGACCGAGCAGAGTCTGTCCAATCCAAGAGAATTGAGAGGGGAATACGTTACGTTGAATCCGAAGTCAAGGGAGTGATCGAGCAGGAATATATCCGTGTTCGACTGGTTCCTTAGAATACTCTCAAGAAGTGATGTTTGCTTGGGTACAACCGAGGAAACCACAACCTCAATATGACTTCCGTAAATAAGTGGCTTTATCTCGAGGGGATCATCAATCACCATTGTCCGGATCAGTTCCGAATTGTAAAACTCACCAGTTTTGATCTTGGAGTTGCCTATGTCTACAGTTACAACTTTCATATCGCTGAAACGTCTCCGAAGGAGATGAAATGTATATCCTCCATATTGTCAATCAGCACAAGGTGTCCTTCAACAGTGACATCATCGAAAAGCCCGGTAAATTCCTTATCTCCGGCTATGACAGTGATCTTGTCACCGAGCATTTTGCAAAACTGTTTCCATTCGTTCACAAGCTGAACAGGGTAGTTTTCCAATTTTATGAGGTTGGACTCGAAATTGTTCAGAATCTCGGAGAGAAGCTTCTCCCTGGAGACGTATTGCTTGAGTTCCATTCTCACTGAAGTCGGTTCGATCATATAACCGGAGGAAAAATTGGCCTGATTTACATTCACACCAATGCCAACCGCGACGCGTGAAATGGAGGAGCCCTGTGAAACCGATTCACACAGTATTCCGGCTACCTTTTTGGTCCCGATCAATACATCATTGGGCCACTTCAGATTCGTTTTGATCATGTGTAGATTTTCGATTGACCGGG
>RHKR01000509.1 GCA_008363265.1 Chlorobiota bacterium | reverse complement strand
GCGGCATGTTGGGATTGACCTGAGCAATAATTATGTCGGCATTTTCTGCGGCGGTCTTTATAATTCCCACCTCAACTCCATAACTGCAGAATCCATGCTCGTCAGGCGGGGAGAGATGAAGCAACGCGACATTTATCTTCAATGCACCTTTTTTGACGAGTAGCGGAAATTCATACAGATATAAAGGCATGAAATCGGCGTTACCCTCACCCACTGCTTTTCTGGCTTCGCCACCCATGAAAAAAGACCTGTGGTTAAAATGCTCACGCATACCCGGTTTCAGATATGGAAGTTCACCAACAGAGAGAGCGTGAATAAGCTGCACATCCCGAAGACTCTCTTTCCGCTGAACCAATGCCTCGATCAAAGTTCTTGGAAAGGCACAGTTCGAGTGAACTGCGATATTATCACCGGATTTTATAACACTCACTGCCTCTTCCGCCGGTACAAGTTTATTCTTGTAGTTCTTCAGCATCGAAGCCGGCAGGTTTGTTTTTATTTTTATTTCTTCAGTCATTTTGATTACCTAGTTATTCGAAAAGATATGGATCCGCCTGAACTCGACGTTGAAAGTCTCGGCGATCGTCTCATTGGAGCAGTATCCGGCCATGGTACAAACCCCTCTCGTCAGTCCATGGTCATTCATAAGAGCGCTGTTGATGCCGTGATCAGCAATCGCCTGAATGTATGGAAGTGCGGCATTGGTCAGTCCGAAGCTTGCGGTTCTGGCAACCAGTGCGGTTATGTTTGGAACGCAATAATGGATCACATTATGCAGGACATAAGTGGGACTTGAAAGACTTGTGGGCCTGCTGGTTGCAATGCACCCTCCCTGATCGATCGATACATCTATGATAACGCTTCCCTTTTTCATCGTTTTAACCATTTCTTCAGTGACCAGATTAGGGGTTTTCTCACCCTTGATCATCACGGCGCCGATCAAAACATCAGCGAATTTTACGCCACGGCTTATTGTATACGGATTTGCAACCACAGTTGTGATCTGCTTGTTGAACATCTTTTCAAGGCGACGCAACCTGTGAATATCCTTGTCGAGAACGATCACCTGAGCACCCCTGCCAATTGCTGCCTGAGCTGCCACGGTTCCGACCACACCGGCACCGAGTATCACAACAGCGGCAGGTGCGACGCCGGGAATTCCTCCCAGGAGAACTCCTCGTGATATTTCATTGGTCGACTCAAGCAGGTTTTCTGCCGCCTGAACGGCGAGTTGACCAGCGATCTCACTCATCGAATGAAGTACAGGAAGACCTGCTTCATCTTCAATAAGTTCGAGTCCAACCGAGATCACTTTTTTCTCCAGAAAAGTGGAGATAACTTTCTTGCTCACAACCGCAAGATTAAGGAAAGATATTATCGTCTGATCCTCCTGAAGGAATTTCAGTTCTTCTTCCGTAACCCTGCTGACCTTGACGATCATCTCCGACCGGGTGAAAACCTCTTCGGCTGTGTAAACGATCTTGGCACCGACCTGCTTGTACTGCTCATCTGTGAAGTGACTTCCTTCGCCGGCATCGGCCTGAATATAAACAGTATGCCCGCTTCTCACGAGTGCATCCACTCCGGCTGGAACAAGGGCTACACGTTTTTCTTCATTCTTGTATTCTTTTGGTATTCCTATTCTCATCTTTGATCCGAACTTTAGTTATTGCTAGATTTGTTCGAGTGACATTTCAAGATCCTTGATTATATCATCCGGGTTCTCGATCCCGACTGCGAGCCGTATTCCACCGGGGTGGATACCGTGACCTAAAAGTTCATCCGCCGGAATGACCGAGTGGGTCATTGTGGCAGGATGTTCGATCAATGTCCGGGTTAAACCGAGGCTTACGGCCAATGTTAGCGTGTAAGCACTCTTCGCGGCGAAATTCATCAGGGTCCTCCCTTTTTCCTTCTGCTCTTCCAGTGAATTTCCCTTCACAACGAAAAACATCAAACTTCCGGGTGCAAAATTACCCTTGAAGTCAGTCATCTGCTTCCGGGCAAGTTCATAATATTTACTGCCGGGCAATCCGGGGTAATTCACAAATTCAATTTTGGGATGCGCTGCCAGATATTCTGCTATCTTGATGGCGTTTTCTGTCTGTCGGCTGATCCTTAAATGAAGTGTTGAAAGTCCGTAAGTAAGGATAGTCCATGCAGCCTTTGAAGAGAGCACAGCTCCAAAATCTTTTCTGAACAGCAGAAGCATATCCTGGAACTTCTTCGGACCGATCACTGCCCCTCCCATGTCGGTTCCAAATCCGCTGATCCCCTTTGTCAGTGAATGCACAGTAAAATCGGCTCCCAATTCAATGGGGCGCTGACAGAAA
>RHKR01000508.1 GCA_008363265.1 Chlorobiota bacterium | reverse complement strand
CTTCCGTGATAGTCATCATTAACTAATATAACCGGTGCTATTGAACAAGCTCCGATACAGTTAACAACTTCCAAAGTAAAGTTTTTGTCGCGGGTTGTTTGTCCTGCAGTTATACCAAGCTCCGTTTCCAAAGCAAAAAGTATATTAGCAGAATTTTTAACGTGACAAGCTGTTCCTCGGCAAACACGAATAATGTTTTTGCCAAGCGGAGTTAATCTGAACTGATTATAAAAAGTGGCTACGCCATAGATTGCACTCAGAGGAATTCCGATGTGCTCTGCTGCCTCTTTTAGTATCTCTTCAGGGAGATATCCGTTTTCATCCTGGATATCCTGAAGGAGGGGT
Source organism: Chlorobiota bacterium (assembly GCA_008363265.1). GTDB lineage: Bacteria > Bacteroidota > Ignavibacteria > Ignavibacteriales > Ignavibacteriaceae > UTCHB3. Next base: position 1,994 of record RHKR01000508.1, on the reverse strand, counting down.
ATCAATATGCTTCTGTCGTTTTTTGGATAATTTTCTAATATTCGATTTGCCATTTCAAATTCCTTGGTGAATTTACTATTTCATAGCAATAACCATACCAAAGTATTTATGGCTGCAATTTATCTTGCTATCCAATTGGCATGCTTATTGCTGTAAAACCGCATTTCTCAAATTCAAGAGGCTCATTTTCATCTTTAAGAAAAGGGTTAAAATTGGTTTTGACACATTTCACTTTTCAATCATTATCTTTGGATATTGTATTGATTTAATTATCGATGAGGCCTTAAATGAGGAAAAAACTTGTAATATTCGTAGCTGTCTTTCTGACTCTTGTTTCATCCGCGATCTTTCTTTTGAATGGCGACAATTCAACCGGGAAGAGCGTCTATGAGAACTCGGAATCGATCTCGAAGGACAGGGAAAATATAATTACCAAAACTGTTGCACGGGTCTCCCCTGCCATTGTCGGGATCAACGTCATAGAAGTCCGGCAGGTGAACAATCCTTTCTTTAACCCATTCTTCAACGATCCCTTCTTTCAGCAATTCTTTGGTGATCAGAGTTACTCACAGGAAGTGAAAGGTCTTGGATCCGGATATCTGATATCTTCTGATGGTTACATCCTGACCAATGATCATGTGGCAGGTAATGCGAAGAAAGTTACGGTGACCCTTACCGATGGAAGGCATTTTGAAGCGAAGATCATTGGAACGGACAAGGTTTCCGACATCTGTCTTTTAAAGATCGAAGAAAAGAACCTCCCTTTTCTCAAACTTGGTAACTCGGATGATATAATTATTGGCGAGTGGTCGATCGCTCTCGGTAACCCTTTCGGGCTTTTCGATGTTAATGACAAACCCACTGTAACTGTCGGAGTTATTTCTGCAGTGAACATGAATCTGGAACCTGTTGAAGATAGATTTTACCTCAAAATGATTCAAACCGACGCAGCGATAAACGGCGGCAATTCAGGAGGTCCCCTCGTCAATTCCGTTGGTGATGTAATTGGAATGAACACCATCATTTACTCAACAGGCAGTGGCCGCGGAAGTATCGGTCTCGGTTTTGCGATACCGATAAACAAGGTGAAAAGAATTGTTGATGAACTTAAAGTTAAAGGCGAAATTGATCGTAATTTCTTTACAGGACTTGGCGTGCAGGACATCGATGAGAAGATCGCAGCATACTTCAAACTTCCCAATTCACGCGGTGTAATTGTAAACAGTGTGATGAAAAACTCTCCTGCTGAAAAAAGCGGTTTCAAGAACGGTGATGTGATCCTCGCGCTTGAAGATTTTAAGATCAGCAACAGAAATACTTTGCTCGGTGCGCTGCAGGAATTCAGGACGGGACAGACTGTCAAGTTCACCGTTTTAAGAGACGAAAAAAATATCGATCTGGATATGGAACTGGAAAGAAGAAAATGATAGACCGTTATACCCTTCCTGATATGAGGAGGATATGGAGCGATCAGTTCAAGTATGAAACATGGCTGAAAGTTGAGATACTTGCCACCGAAGCCCGGGTGAATATGGGTCAGGTTCCACCTGAAGACCTTGAGGTCATCAAAGAGAAGGCTGCCTTTTCAGTTGATCGCATTAATGAAATTGAAAATACCACTCACCACGATGTTATTGCATTTCTTACGAATGTCAATGAGAACATCGGAGCCGAAAGTCGTCATCTTCACTTCGGAATGACCTCTTCAGATGTTCTGGATACTGCGCTCTCCTACCAGATCAAAGAGGCCTCTCATATAATCCATAAGAAGGTGGATGAACTGATCGAAGTGCTCGCAACCAGGGCAAAAGAACACAAGAATACACTTTGTATTGGCAGAACGCACGGAATACACGCTGAAGTAACAACGATGGGTTTAAAGTTCGCTCAGTGGTTCGATGAAATGAGAAGAAACAGAAAGAGGCTAAACGACGCGATTTTGAGATTTCGACCGGCAAGATATCCGGAGCGGTGGGAACCTTCGACCATCTTTC
>RHKR01000507.1 GCA_008363265.1 Chlorobiota bacterium | reverse complement strand
ACGGAAGGTTCATAAAAATCAGTCCGGCGTATTTCATCTTTCCGAACATCAGATAGAGCAGACCGAGAATTATGAAGATCGCCAATGGTACGACGATCAGGAGGTGGTTCATCGCCCGCTGCTGATCCTCGAAAGAACCTCCATACTGTATGAAATATCCGGGTGGGAGTTCAACTTCAGCACCAATTATCGAACGCAGTTCAGCCACATATGAACCTATATCCCTGCCGGCAAGGTTAATACCGACAATCACCCTTCTCCAGCCGTTTTCACGAGCTATCTCCCGCGGACCTTCCTGGCTGGCGATCTTCGCCACTTCTTTAAGGGGGATGGTACCTCCCGATGGAAGCTGTACAGGAATGTCGGCGATATCACCGAAACTCTTCCTGAAGTCTTCCTTTAACCGGACTACAATATCGAATCTTTTCTGTCCCTCATAGACTGTCCCGGCTGTACTTCCCCCGATTCCTGTTTCGATCACCTGCTGAACATCATCAACATTCAATCCATACCGGGAAATAGCTTCCCTGTCTATCTCAACAGTAAGATAAGGCTGTCCCGCCGGTTTTTCAACGAAGTAGTTATCGGTACCCTCGATGCCTGATAGCTTGGAGGCAATATTTTCGGCAACATTCGCCAGTTTATCGAGATCTTCACCATATATCTTTACAGCCAGATCCGATTTGACACCGGAAGTAAGTTCGTCAACCCTCATCGCGATCGGCTGGGTGAAATTGAAGGAGAGACCCGGTTCTTTCTCAAGGAACGGACGTATCTCTTCCTGTATCTTCTCCTTGGTCATGCCGTCACGCCATTCATCAACAGGCTTGAGCACAACCCAGACATCTGTCTGATGAACTCCCATCCAGTCATTCGCGAGATCGGACCTGCCGGTCTTGGGTACTACTGTCTTTACCTCGGGGATGTTAGCCATAATGAATTTTCCCAGTTCATTCGCCCGTTCCATCGATTCTTTCAGCGTGACGCTGGGCATCCTCACTTCTTCGATCAGGATTGAACCCTCGTCCAGCTCAGGAAGGAACTCAGTTCCAAGAAATGGAACCGCCACGAGCGATCCAATGATAGCAATCGTCGAAATCCCAAGCACCAAAGCCTTCTTGTCAAGGTGCAACTCGAGTTGCCGCATGTAAAGAGGACGAAGCCATTCGATCAGATAATTGCGTCTTATCTTCACCCCTTTTCTGAAAACGAGCGCGGAAATGGCCGGCACATAGACGAGAGCAAGGATCAGTGAGCCAAAAACCGCAGTTGCAACGGTGATAGCCATCGGTCTAAAAAGAATACCTTCAGTACCTGAAAATGTTGCAATTGGCACGTATACCATTAGAATTATAAGAACACCGAAGAAGATCGGCCTCGCTACCTCATGAGCAGCCTCCCGCAACACCTTCTGTTTGTCTTCCTCTTTACTTCCCTGCAGTTTTGTTACCAGATTCTCAACCATCACCACCGAACCATCAACCACCATTCCAAAATCGATCGCTCCGAGGCTCATCAGGTTCGCAGCAAGACCAAACTCCCGCATACCTATGAAGGCAAAAAGCATCGAAAAGGGAATAACAGATGCCACAATTATTGCACCCTTGATCTCACCCAACAGAAGAAGAAGTACGGCGATCACGAAGAATCCCCCCTCCAGCAGGTTTGTCAGGATGGTTGAGGTGGTACGGTCGACCAGATCAGACTGGTCATAAAATTTCTCGATCTGCACTTTTTCAGGGAGGTTTTCATTAACCGATTCGATCTTTTTCTCGATCTCAGAGATCACTTCCCTGCCGTTACCTCCTCTGAGCATCATCACAATACCTGTAACTACCTCACCTTTGCCGTCCTTTGTTACACCCCCCTGCCGTAATTGTTCAGTGATCTTAACATCGGCAACATCACCGATCGAGATCGGCCTGTCCGCGAACTTCTTTACTATTATTTTTGATATGTCATCAGCATTCTTGATCTGCCCGTATCCCCTGATGATGTATTGTTCACGGTTGTGCTCGAGGTAGTTTCCGCCGGAAACACTGTTATTCATCTCGATCGCCAAAAGAATATCCTTGAAACCGAGATCGTAACTTCTCAATTTACCGGGGGTAACCACCACTTCATACTGTTTGACAAATCCACCGAAAGAGTTAATTTCAGTTACCCCTTGAATGGTCTTCAGTTGAGGGGCGATTATCCAATCCTGGATCGTTCGCAATTCTGTAAGGGAGTATCCTTCACCCTTAACCACATATTGATATATCTCACCGAGCGCCGTGGAGATCGGTCCAAGGTTGGGCGTGGAGACTCCGGGAGGTAACTGATCAAGAACACTCTGCAGACGTTGTGAGACCATTT
>RHKR01000019.1 GCA_008363265.1 Chlorobiota bacterium | reverse complement strand
CTAACTAAAACTTCCATATTTGCAGGCATTTACCACTCTGCCGGCAATCACCCTGGCGGCATCCTTGCCACCCAGTTTTTCAAGATTCCTGATCATTTCACCCCTTTTTTCACTGTTATTCAGTAGTGTTGCCACACTCTGAACGAGCTCATCTTTCAAATTCTTTTCTTCTACCAGAAGAGCAGCTCCCGCTTCGACCATCGATTTTGCATTCCTGAACTGGTGGTTCTCTGCCGCAAGCGGAAATGGCACCAGAACCGATGGTTTGTTCAGATATGCAAGTTCAGCTATGGTGGTGGCACCCGCCCTTGCAAGCACCAGATCGGACGCCGCGTAAACGCCGTTCATGTTATCTATGAACGGAAATATCCTTACCCGGTCTGACGCATGTTTCTTAAACTCATCATATGTGGTTTTCCCGGTTTGCCAAAGAAGCGTGATCCCCTCTTTTTCAAACTCCGCGAGCGCACCGGCAACAGCACTGTTGATTGCTTTGGCCCCAAGACTTCCACCCACTACAAAAAGAACTTTATCTTCAGAGCCGATTCCGAGCGATTTTCTTGCTTCTGCCCGGTCGGCCTCCGCCAACGATTTTCTCACAGGGTCGCCTGTGACAAAAACATTATCTTTCACACGGAGAAACTCAAGTGCATCCTTGAACATCAGATGAATTTCATCGGCTTTTCTTTCGAGCAGACGTGTCGTTATCCCCGGATAACTGTTGGGTTCGATCAGTACCACTTTCGCGCCCATAACCCTTGCGCCGATCACTGCAGGGCCTGAAACGTAACCGCCGGTAGCAACAATAACCTGCGGCTTGAACTTCATACAGATTCCGATCGACTGGAAAATGCTCACTATCAGCTTTACCGGAAATAGCAGGTTCTCTTTCATGCTCTTTCTCGAAAACCCCGAGATCCAGATGCTTCTGAAGTTGAAACCGGCTGCCGGAACTGCCGTGGCTTCTATCTTCCCCTTTGTGCCTATAAAAAGAATATCTGCATCAGGTTCAGCATCCCTTATCCGTTCGGCTACGGCGATTGCGGGAAACACGTGCCCTCCGGTTCCGCCTCCGGCGAGTAAAACCCTTATACCGGCTGTTCCTGCCACGTCTTCGCTTCCTTTACCTCCGGAGATTTGGCTTCCTTCGGTTTTGCGTTCAGACCTATGTTCAGGAGGATCCCCAAAGAGGCACAGACTATTATGATCGCAGTTCCACCGTGGCTTATGAGAGGCAACGGAAGACCCGTAACAGGGAACACACCGATTGCAACCGCTGCATTTACAAACGCGTAGAGCGCGATCGAAAATGAGATCGAGAATGCCAGAAGTTTTCCGAATTTGTCCCTTGCGTTCTTCGCGATCAGGATGCCAAATACAAAGATTGAACTGTATAGTGCGAGCACCAGAAGAGTACCTGCCAAACCGCCTTCCTCACCGGCAATGGCGAAAATGAAATCGCCGTATGCTTCCGGAAGGAAATGATCCCGCTGATGGCTCTTCCCGAGACCAAGTCCAAGCCAGCCGCCGCTTCCGAGTCCGTAAAGCGACTGCAGCACTTGAGGATGAAAATCACCGTTTCCGAAAATGGCAGATATGTGTGTCGATATCCTCTTGAAAGAGTGTGGTTTTATCAGGGCATATCCCAAAGCCAAAACCCCGCCTGATCCGGCGAAGGCCAGGAAGTGCCGCCTTTGGATACCGGCAACGAAAAGTGTGGCAATTCCGGTTGTGAGTATCAGAACACCGTTGCTCACGTTTGGCTGCAGGAAGACAAGCCCGGCCACAATTCCGATCCAGATCATAGGATTTATTACACCGAGTCTAAGATCGGTTATGTCATCGCCAACCTTCTCGAGCATTACCGCGAGATGGATAAAAAGGAATAATTTCACCAGCTCGACCGGTTGAAACGAAACTCCGAATATTGAAAGAACACGCATCGAACCCTTTATACTGGGCGCGAACAAAAACACCGAGATCAGAAGCAACACGCCGGATATCATCAGCCATTTGCTGTACCTTTTGTAATAACCGTAGTCGACAAACGCCAGTGCCGCCATTATGACCACCCCGAGAACTGCTTTCCAGATGTGGCCGCTGAAGAGATATTCAGCGTCTTCAAACTTGGTGCTCGAGAATGTACTGCTCGCGCTGAGTACGAGAAGTGACCCGATGATAACCAGTACAACCGCGCTTACGAAGATCATGAATGAGTAAAACTTCATCCCGCTATCTCCTTTACCGCGGCCTTGAATACTTCACCGCGGTGCTCGTAGCTGTTGAACATGTCGAAACTTGCGCATGCGGGAGACAGAAGCACCACTTCACCCGGAGAAGCTTCCATGTGACCGCGCTCGACACATTCACGAAGTGTGGTCAGATGGTCAACGGGCAAAATTGATGAAAAATAGTTTATCACTTTATCAGCCGACTCGCCGATCGCGTATATCTTTTTAACATTTTTCTGAACAAGATCTTTGATAAGGTCGTAATTATTCCCTTTGTCGATACCGCCGAGTATGAGATGGATCGGCGAATCAAAACTTTTCAGAGCGTATATAACCGAGTCGACATTGGTCGCCTTCGAATCATTTATGTAAACTATCCCGTCGTTCGATGGTACCGGTTCGAGTCTGTGCTCGACAGCGGCGAATGTTTGAAGTCCTTCAGTGATGGCTTCAACAGAAAGGCCCGCGTCGAAGGCCAGTGTGACCGCGGCTGCAGCGTTGGCATAGTTGTGCTCGCCGCGTATCTGCAGCCCGGCAACATCGAAAGAGAAAATTTCTTTTCCTTCAGACACTGCGATGATTTCATTGCCTCTCAGGAATGCACCTTCGGAGACCGCTGTTTTCGTTGAGAAATAACTGATCCGTGCTCCCTTGTGGCCGTGCTCCGTCGTAACGGGGTCATCATAGTTATAGAGGGAAATATCGTTTCCCGCCTGGTTCATGAATATCCGGTACTTGGAAGCGATATAGTTCTCAAATTTGTAACCGTACCTGTTCAGGTGATCCGGTGTGATATTGAGAAGTGCCGCCCCTTTCGGCCTGAATCTTCTGATGAGATCAAGCTGAAAACTTGAAACTTCAAGTGCTATCAGTGTATCTTCATCACATTCAGTGACAATGTCAGAAAAAGCTATGCCGATGTTACCGGCAGTGAAAGCTTTCCTCCCTGAGAGCCTGAAAAGATGATAAAGGAGCGAGGTTGTGGTCGTTTTTCCGTTCGTACCGGTAATTGCATAGATCTGCCCCCTGCAGAGTGATGCGGCGAACTCTATCTCGCTGATCATCTTTATCCCTCTGTCGGCAGCGTCAACGAGAACTTTTGCTTCCATCGGCACACCTGGGGAGACGATCATCAGATCACAGTCGAAAACCTTTTCGGAATTTGCTCCGGCTTCGAATTCGATCCCTGCAACAGCGAGTCTCTCACCCACTTCGCGCAGTTTATCGGGAGCACCGCTGTCGCTCACGAAAGGCACAGCACCTGTCCTCTTCGCAAGGTATGCTGCCGCCTCTCCGCTCCGGGCGGCTCCAATGATCGAAATTCTCAGGTTTTCGTAGTTTGTCACTTTATTATCTGATCTTGAAAGAAGTTAAACTGATGATCGCGAGAATGATACCAATAATGTAGAATCTCATCACGATCTTTGGCTCTGCCCATCCCGCCATTTCGAAATGGTGGTGGATCGGAGCCATCTTGAAAAATCTTTTGCCCTCACCATATTTTTTCTTGGTGTACTTGAAATACGTCGTCTGAATAATTACCGAGATCGTTTCAAAGAAGAAAACTCCAGCGAGTATCGGCAACAGCAACTCTTTGCGAACCATTACTGAAATAATTCCAAGTGCCCCGCCAAGAGCCAGACTCCCGGTATCACCCATGAAAACCTGCGCAGGGAAGAAATTGTACCACAGAAAACCAAGTCCCGCGCCGATCAGCGCTGCAATAAATATTGTCAGCTCCCCTGATCCCTGCAGATACTGTATGTTCAGATAGTCGGAATAGATCATGTTACCCGAAACGTAGCTTATTAAGCCCAGAGCGAGCATCGCGATAATTGTTAAACCGATCGCCAGACCATCGAGACCGTCGGTCAGATTTACCGCGTTTGAAGTGGCGGTGATAATAAAAACAACAGCCGGAATGTAAAGCAGATCGAGATCGAGATTAAGATCCTTGAAGAACGGGATCGTGGTCAGGCCCTGCACATCTGAAAATTCAGGAGAAAAATAAAGCACTGAACCAACGAGCAAGCCGACTGCCACCTGTCCCACAAGTTTGTACCGGGCAATGAGGCCGTTACGCATCTTTTTCACCACCTTCAGGTAATCGTCCAGGAACCCGACACCGCCAAGCAGCATCGTACCAAGCAGCAGAAGCCATACATAGGTGCTCTTAAGATCACCCCATAACAGAACGGGAATGAAAACGCACACAAGGATTATAAGCCCACCCATCGTTGGAGTTCCTGCCTTGCTGAAATGGGATTTTGGACCAAAATCCTTGATCTTCTCACCGATCTGATGCTCCTGCAATTTCTTGATGATCCTTGGGCCAAAATAGAAAGCCATGAAAAGACCTGTGATCGCTGCAACGGCTGACCTGAATGTGAGGTATTTCACCATATCGAGACCGGGCGGATTGAAGGCCTTATTGAGGTATTCAAGCAGATAATAGAGCATCTATTTCCCTTTTTCCTTCAAAAATTCAACAATTGTTTCCATTTTCATTCCCCGCGAGCCTTTTACAAGCACCAAAGAATCCATCAGATCGATCTTCGACAGATGTTCAATGATCTCTTCTTTGTTCTTGAAATGGAGTGCACTGATCCCATAAGTCTTTAGCGCCTTCTGCAACTCTTTCATGTTCTTACCGGTAAGAATTGCCTGACCGATCTTCGCGATCTTGATATTTTTCGCCAGACCGGCATGCATCACGGGCGCATCATCACCAAGTTCAAACATGTCTCCGAGAACAACGATCCTCCTGCTGTGGATCAGATCTTTACTCATCGCTTCAAAAGCGCTTTTCATGCTCTCCGGATTCGCATTGTATGTGTCATCGATGAGGCTGAACCCTCTGAGCGGGGTTCTGTTCATTCTCCCTTTCGGAGGTTTAACTGCTGCGAACGCCTTGCCGATCTCCTGTAGTGACATCCCGCACTCGCCGGCAATTGCTGCTGCCACCAGTGCGTTATCACAATTCTTCTTTCCGTAAAGCCCCAGTTCGAACTTTACAGATTCATTTCCCTTCTCAATTTTCATCACCGGCAGCCCGCTCTCAGAATAGTGAAGTATCTGCCCGTTAACCATACCGGCACCCCTCATTGAAAGGGTAATTGCCTCGGGATACTGCTTAAGCAATCTGTTCAGGAATGGATCATCAAGGTTCAGATATACCTTTCCGCCGCGTTTGTGAGTTACTTCAAGCAGTGCCTGCTTCTCTTTTTTAACACCCGAACGGTTAATCAGAAACTCAAGATGTGAATCACCAATGTTCGTTATAACCGCATGATCCGGATTGGCTATTCCTGCAGAATATGCGATCTCTCCAAAATGGTTTGTACCGATCTCACAGACGATGAAGTCAGTGTCGCTACCCGCTTCAAGTAATGTAAGAGGCACGCCTATATGATTGTTGTTGTTTGCCGATGTTGCCACTATCCGGTGTTTTGAGCCGAGCAGTGTTGCGAGCATATCCTTCGTTGTTGTCTTGCCGTTGCTTCCGGTTATACCGATAACGGGAGCACACTTACCCGCTCTCCATGCTCCGGCAATGCTCCCAAAAGCTTTTACAGTATCGGGAGCACCTATTACAGGAGCACCATTTGCTGCAAAATGCCCGAATTTACGGCTTTTTACAACAACAGCCGCGGCACCCGCCTTCAGAACATCCGCTATGAAATCATGCCCGTCGAATCTCTCACCCTTGACCGCTACAAAAAGTGCACCCGGAGTTACTTTTCTTGAATCGATAACCACAGATGAGAACACACTCCTCTCATCAAGATTCGCGATCTTAAACTCGTTGTCTTTTATAGCAAGTATATCTTTTAGCGTGATCATGTATCGTTAATACCTAATACCTAATACCTAATACCTAATACCTAGAACCTGATCTCATTAAGGTATTTCTCAGCAACTTCCCTGTCGGAGAAGTGTGATTTGACACCTTTCACAATTTGATAAGTCTCGTGTCCCTTCCCTGCCACAAGGATTATGGCATTTTCCGGACTTTCGAGAATTGCTTTCTTAATCGCCTCTTCGCGGTCAACTTCAACAATGAAGTTCTCTTTTTCGATTCCACCCACTACTTCCCTGATAATTTCGTCCGGGTCTTCATCCCTTGGATTATCGCTGGTTATTACTGCTTTGGCCGACATTTCCGAGGCTATCTTCCCCATAACAGGGCGTTTGGTTTTATCCCTGTTACCGCCGCATCCGACTACAGTATACACAGGCGACTCACCCGCGAGACTGTTGATGCTTATCAGCACCTGCTCAAGCGCACCGGGGCTGTGAGCGTAATCGATCAATACTTTCTTCTCCCCTTTTTTTATAAGCTCGAACCGGCCATCGACCTGAGGGGTCTCAGCTATTGCTTCGGCAACAAGGTCTTTGTCGTAACCCGACTCAACCATCAGGGTGTATGCTGCGGCCGCGTTGAACGCGTTGAACTCGCCAACAAGATTCGTTCTAAGATCAGTCTTTACTCCTCCGTGATCGATCGTGAACGAGGTTCCTGAAAAATCGAATGAGATATTTTCGAGTCTGTAATTACCACCTAGTTTTCCAAAACTGATCTTTCTTCCTTCAGTATCCTTCGAAATAAAGCAGCCGAATTCATCGTCAATATTGTAAACTGCAGGGGCTCCCGTTTTCAAACCATCGAAAAGAATCTTCTTTGCTGAGGCGTAATCGTCCATCGTTTCGTGGAAATCGCGGTGCTCGCTCGAAAGGTTGGTGAATATGGCACCATCGAAATCGAGTCCATGGGTCCGCTTCAGGAAAAGCGAGTGGGATGAAGCCTCCATTACCGCGGCAGTACATCCCTCAGCAACCATTCTCGCGAAAAGAGCGTTGAGTTCAACCGATTCCGGTGTGGTAAGCTCGGTCGGTATCGTTTCATCCCCGATCATGTTTGCAATGGTTCCTATCAGTCCCGTCTTGTGTCCCGCTTTTTCAAGCACTTTTTTGATAAAAAATGTTGTGGTCGTTTTTCCCTTGGTTCCGGTCACCCCGTACAGACGGAGTTTCCTGGATGGGAAACCATAATAAGCTGCCGAGAGGCTCGCGAGTGCCTTTCTTGTGTCGGCTACCACAATTTTCGCCTGACCGCTTCTCCTGAATATTTCATCGGGTATTGAGTAAAGATCTTCGACCACGATGGCAGCTGCTCCCTTACTGTATGCATCCAGAGCATAAAGATGTCCATCGGTCTTGTAACCTTTTACTGCTACAAATATCGAGTCCTTTGTCACTTTCGCTGAATTATAGCAAATGCCGGTGATCTCATTCGCGAAGAAATCGCCGGTTAGCTGGATGACTGTCAGGTGATCTAAAATTTCGTTAAGTCTCATGTCTAATAAATATTTGTTCCGGTTATCGCGCGTTCCTGTAACGTCAGGTGGATATTGCTTCCTTTGGCGGGCTTTCCGCCAGGTTTAATACTCTGTTCAATTACACGGCCCGTGCCTGACCAGGTCAGTTTAAGGTCAAATTTTCTTATGACCGCGATCGCGTCTTTAAGCGCCACCCCTTTCAGATCGGGCATTTTATCACTGGCGATGGCTTTCGGGTCAACGGTTTTTATTTTTACCATTGAAGTGTTTGCTGTTTCTTCAGGTTCGTTCTCCACGTCACCTTCGGCCTTGATCACTTCAATGTCCTCTTCTTCAATTTTTTCTTCATTTTTGCGGCCGGGAAGTTTCTTTGGATCCTTACCGAGTATCCTGGCGGCGACATTTCTGAAGACGGGAGCAGCAACTTCACCGCCTGTTATTCCCACACTTTTTGGAGAATTAACGAGAATAAGGCAAATATATTTGGGAGCATCAGCCGGGAAAAAACCAACAAAAGAGGAATTATAGCGCTCTTTTGAGTACTTTCCATCAACTATCCGGCGCGATGTACCGGTCTTGCCACCGATCTTCACTCCCTCAATTGCCGCCCTTTTACCCGTCCCTTTGTCAACTACATCCGTCATAAGCACACGCATCAGTTTAGAGGTTTCAGAGGTGATCACATCCCTGACCTTCACCGGCGTGTTCAAAATGTTTGTTTTTCCGTCAGTGTCCTTGATCTCTTTAACGATGTAAGGTTTGTAAAGAATTCCGCCATTGATCAGTGCGGAATAAGCGGTGATCAACTGAATCGGAGTAACGGAGATGCCGTATCCGTAGGCGATCGAACCCTTTGTGGTCCCTGACCACTCAGCCGGGAGCATAAGGCGTCCCTTCACTTCACCCGGCAGACCGGAATAGGTGTAGTTGCCGAATCCAAAACTTCTTAAATACTGGTAAAACTCATCTTTTTCGATCTTTTGTGAGAGTTTTACCATACCGATATTGCTGGAATATCTGATCACTTCCCTCACCGACATCGAAGCTGCCGCGTGATGATCCTTGATCTCCTTCCCCATAAAACTGTATCTGCCGTTCTCGGTATTAACCATTGTACCTGGTGTGGCCAGACCTTTATCAAGAACACCCGCCATCGCGATACCCTTGAATGTCGAACCGGGCTCATAAACGTCGGAAATCGCCTTGTTTCTTCTTATCTCATCGGAAAAATCCATGTATTTTCCAGGATCATACGAAGGATAGTTCGCCAGGGCGAGTATTTCACCAGTGTTCGGGTCCATTACAATGCCTGTGGCACTTTCGGCTTTTGCCGCTTTAACGCCTTGCATAAGTTCGGTTTCCAGAGCCGACTGAATTCCCCTGTCGATGGTCAGTACAATGTTGCCGCCGGGAACAGCATCCCGGTAATTCTCCGGAAGGATAGCCATAATATTGCCAAGTCCATCCTTGCGGACAAACCGGCTTCCTTCCTTGCCTTTCAACTGAGTATCAAATGAAGATTCGATCCCGTCGGTTCCCTTGCCCTGATAGTTCACGAAACCCGTGATATGGGAAGCAAGAGCCTTGTACTCATAAACCCTGGCAGGGTCTTCCTTGAAGATCAGACCGTCTGCAACAAAGTTTTTAAGCTTACTGGCCTTTTTGGCATCAACACTCTTTAAAATGACGAATGTCTTCTTTGCCGAGTCGATCTTCGCTTTAAGATCGGAATAACTGTATCCGAGCGAATCCGCGAGCACCCTGGCGATAAGGGAATCTTTCTTGAACTTCCTTGCAAGTCTCGGATCAACCGAGAATGTCACCTCATCCCTGTTGTAAACCAGAATGGTCCCGTTCCGGTCGAAGATCGATCCGCGTGAAGCGGGAAGTGGTTCCATACCCATCTGCTGTCTTCGGGCAAAATAATCAAGGTCGTCCGCCATCACAACCTGCACAAAAACGAGCCTGGAGATGAGAACCAGAAGAAATATCGCCATACCTGCGATCACTATGAGGAGTCGGTTCGTGCTCATTCCGAAAGGGTGTTTATTTTTTCTTCAAATTTCATTATCTCATCAGCTGACAGCACCAAAGGAGCAAGGGTGTCTTCGGCCATTGTAAGACCGAGCTTTTCCGACGCAAGAGGCATCAGGTTATCCTTCGAAACCAGTTTGTCGAGAACTGCCTTGTTCGAGTTGATCACCGATCTTTCAAGCTTGATCTCCTGCTTAAGATCATCGATCACACGGGTCAGACGGTTCCCTTCGATGTTCATGCTTATGTTTAAATAAAGCATGAACCCGGTAACAACCGCGAACAGGAGAAAAACGGCGATGTTCTTTTTGTACGATTTCTTCATCAGATCTTTTGCGCAGCTCTAAGCTTCCCGCTTCTGGCCCTTCTGTTTAGCGCCACTTCGGCGGCTGAGGGGGAAACAGGCTTTCTTGTAAGGATTTTTAAGGTTGACACCTTGTCACAAACGCAAACCGGAAAGTTCGGCGGACAGATACATCCTTTTTCCTCTTCCTTGAAAAATTCTTTTACTATCCTGTCTTCGAGCGAGTGATAAGTGAGGATCACCAACCTGCCACCCGGCTGCAGAAGTGTAACAGACTCCTTTAAAAACTCTTTAAGAGAGTCAAGCTCCCCGTTCACCTCTATACGGAGAGCCTGAAATACTCTCGATAACCGTTTAAATAAATACCTTTGCGGAGTAACCGACTCGAGCAGTTGAGCAAGATCGGTTGTGGTTTTGAACGGCTTCCTCTCACGGTATTTCACGATAAGACCGGCGATAAAACCACTTTGTATCTCCTCACCAAAGTCCCTGAAGATGTTCGCCAGCTGATGCGCCTCAAGATTATTGAGAAGCCATGAAGCAGGCTTTCCTTCGGATTTGTTCATCCTGAGATCGAGAGGGGCAGTAACACGGTAAGAGAACCCCTCCTCTTCAGCATCAAGCTGATAGGATGAAACCCCCAGATCGGCAAAAATGCCGCTAAAACCGTCGATCTGCTCTAACTTCGCGGCAATTCCAATTTTCGTGAAATTGAAGTTGTAGAGCCTGACCCGGCTGTCGGTCGAAAATTCTTCTTGAGATTTTTTGAAGACGATCTGATCAAGGTCGGTGCCTATCAATACGGCATCTTCCGAAAGTTCCGCAAGGAATCTCCGGGAATGTCCGCCAAAACCGAATGTACCGTCGAAGTATGCCCCGTTCTTCTCTGTGATGAGAAAATCGATCGACTCCTTCAGGAGTACCGGGCTATGAAATTGGTCCATTTATTTGCATAACGCTTTCGGCAATGTTCTCAAAGCTGTCCAAAGAAGCCTTTTCATACTGCTCGTAAATCGCAGGATTCCAGAACTCGATCTTGTTCAGGGAGCCGAGTATCAACACATCTTTCTCGATCTTTGCGTATTCAAGCAGATGTGGCGGAATTATCACCCTCGACTGAACATCCATCGTCTGCTCCTCGGCGCTGTGCAGGAATGTCCTGATAAAACGCGCGTGGTTCTTGTTGTAGGGGTTCAGTTTCGAGAGGTTATCCTCGATCGTTGCAAATAAATCCTTAGGATACAGATCTATACAGTGGCCCACCTCCTCCAGACCCACACCCTTCGTAAGAACGAGGGTGCTCTCAGCAGCCGGACTGATAAAACGCTTCAGCTTCGCGGGGATGCTGATGCGGTTTTTTGAATCCAGAGTATGTAAAAAGTGTCCTTTGAACACTCGGGTGGTCCTTTTATTTGTTTTTGAGTTTTTTCATGGGCATTTTACCCACTTTTCCACACTTCACCCCAAAACTTATGAATAATTTGGGAAATAGTCAAGCATTTTTGAAAAAAAGTGTAAATAAATTTTTTCGATGGAGAGATATAATTGCAGATTTTGTAAAGAGTTAGCGGAATTGGTGGAAATTTTTGTGAATATGTGGGGGAAATTGGGTCGTTTGAGGGGAAAAGGGGCAGGAAAACCCTTTTTGGGAACAGACCGGTCTTTTATCGGTGTATTGCCTTTGGCTCTTTACTCCTTCCTGGAAAGCCGCGCCATATAAAAACCGTCGAATCCAGATCGGGCAGGCGAAACAGAATTTTCTTCCTCGAGCACAAAGCCCGGATGTGTCTTGAGAAATTTAGCGATCTGTCCCCCGTTCTCCGAGGGGAGTATGCTGCAGGTGGCATAGACGAGTGTGCCGCCCGGTTTAACCATGATGGAATAGAATGAAAGAATTTCCGCCTGAATTGCGATAAGCTCTTCGATCCTCTCCGCCTTGAGTTTCCATTTGGAATCAGGATTTCTCCGTATGACACCAAGTCCGGAACAGGGAACATCCAGAAGAACGAGATCAGCGCTGGCCTCCAGGCGCTTGATCACTTTCTTGCTCTCGATCAGCCGGGGTTCAATAATGGAGACACCGTTTCTCCGTGCTCTTCTCTTGAGTTCTTCGAGTTTATCATTTTCAACATCGAGAGCTATTATCTTCCCCTTGTTCTGCATCAGCGAGGCCATATGGAGCGACTTGCCCCCGGCACCCGCACACGCATCGATCACCCTCATCCCCGGCTTCACGCGGGAGAAATATGCGATCTTCTGTGAGGAGGCATCCTGTACTTCAAAATATCCTTTTTTAAACTCTTCAAGAGTGAAGACATTCTGTCGCTGTTCGAGAACCAGTGCGTCAGGATAACCGTCGATTGCAGAGGTTTTGATATCATTTTCAGCGAGTTCTGATGCAAGGCGTTTCTTTCCCGTTTTAAGAGTGTTAACCCGGAGCACAACCTTTGCCATTGAGTTAAGAGCCGCTAACTCATGCTCCCACTGTGCTCCCAGCTCTTTAACCCCCAGTTCATCCAGCCAGTCGGGAACCGACTCCCTGATGCGCCGGTCTTTTTTTCCCTCCTCAAACCTCACAGCCACTTCCTTCCTGGTAAGGCCGTTCTCAGTGAGTGCTTTTTCGTCGATCAAACCGCTCAGATAGAGATGAGTGAATACGATCTTCACCACATCTTCTCTTGTTTCTGTTCCAACTCCCGCGCTGAATGCAAGAAGCCGGAGATTACGGATTATCTCATAAGCCCCCTCGGCAATGAATTTCCGGTCACGAGAGCCCCATTTCGGATTACTCCTGAGTATATAATTTATCGCGGAATGGGCATAATAGTTACCGGTAACACTGTTTTCAACCACTCTGATTACAGCTTCTACAAGATTTTTGTGGATTATTGCCATTGGCGGGGTCCGTAACGGTTGGTTTCTATTGCAAAAATGACTGACAAATAAATTAAATTGGACTATTCAAATTTAACAGATTAAAACGGATTAGCGCATAATGCAAAAACCCGGCAGATTTATCGGTATTACCCTCCTTATGGGGATCATCCTCGCGATGTTCCTTATGAAAAAGGTTTTCGACTCGATTTTTTCAGCAGTTATCATCATTGGGATCGCTCTTGCGATAGGGGTGTTTCTTGAATATAAAATGTTCGGGAGCAGAAAGAAATGAATATGCTGTTAGGGATCATCTTCTTTGTAGCCTCTCTTTTTGGTCGCGACGCAGTAATTAATGCTCCTCCTGCCCTGAATATGGAGATTGCGGCCTCAGCCGCTGCAGACACAGCGGGAACCGTCGCCTCAGAGCTTTCTTCAATGGTAAAACTAAAACTTTTAACCTCAAAACAGGCACGTAAACTTGCCGAAATACTCTCTCCCGTTGAAGTCGATTACATTGATCCAAAAGGTATCAGGAAAAAAGGTGTGCTGATCGTTCACAAAAACGTTGCTGAAACGGTAAGAAAGATATTCAGGGAAATGGCCGACTCAGGCTTCGTGATCGAGAAGATTGAACCGATGAGCAAGTATGACTGGTCAGACGAAAAGTCGATGAACGCGAACAACACCTCGGCTT
>RHKR01000018.1 GCA_008363265.1 Chlorobiota bacterium | reverse complement strand
GTTTGAGTGTCTCTCCTGCAATTTTTTATCTCCTGCCTGGAGGAGCCGGTTCTCAAAGGTCAGGAGGTACGAATTTATTCCATGGTCGTGATTCTCGATAAGGTGGGGTATCCCCTGCGACTGAAGGATCGGATTTCCGAGGGGTCCGTCGGCGATGAATAAAACGGTTTTCATTTCGTCTGCCACTTTTTAATCACATCATCGTAAAGGCGGGCGAGTTTTTCCATCTGGATGAAAATATTGTATTCGGTCTCGATCCTCCTTCTTCCGGCGGCACCAAGTTCGTCACGGAGAGCAGGGTTGTCGATCAGTTTAGAGAGATGGGATGCGAGTGCCTTGTGATCCTTTTCGGGGGCGAGGAGGCCCGTTTTGCCGTCCAGAACCACTTCCGGAATATCAGCGTGAAGTGTCGCCACTACGGGGAGACCCATGGCGCAAGCCTCGGTTATTCCTACAGGCGCGCCGCCTTCGGTGTCACCATCGGGAGCAAGCTGGCTCGGGTGGAAAAAGATGTCGGCCGCGGCAAGTTCCGCCCGGTACTGATCGTGCTTCAGTGCCCCGAGGAGAACCACTTTATCGCCGACGCCATACTCTGTTACCCAACTTTCCATTTCCGCCACTTCTTCGGCACTGCCCGATCCGATCACTCTGAATTCAAAATCGTTCCTTGTTTCCGCGAGATCCTTTATCGCGGCAATGGCGGTTTGGTATCCTTTTTTCGGCTTGTATGAAGCGGCCTGCAGGATGATCGTCTTTCCCCCGTGGGCACCCTCCCTCTTTTTTACCCGGTATTTTGCGGGGTCAACTCCGAGGTGCTGAACGGCCACCTTCTCTTCGGGACAGCCGAGCTTCACAAGTTCATTTTTCAGGTTGCTCCCTTCGGCGAGGAAGAGAGAACCGTATTCGAAAAGTTTCAGATACTTCTTTTGCCAGTATTCAAGCCGGCCAAGTTTGGATACATCCTGTCCGTAAAAAGTTGTTACGAGCGGTGTTTTGGTGCCTTTTACAAACTCAAGCCATCTCACCCCCTCGAAACCCATGTGTGCCTGATAGAGAAGGGGCTTCAACCGGTCGTGATGCGGTCTGTAGAAGACACCCTGACGGTCGAAAAACCTCAGCATAAAGCGGGAAACAAATTTTTTAGGTTCAGGAAACTCCCACGCGGCAACCACGCTTTCGTGGGGGTACTGCTCCGGGTTTTCCCGGAAAGTTGTGAAAACATGGCTCTCGTACCCCTTCAGATTCTTCATCTGAGAGTATATCCAGCTTCCTGTGTTGAAGAGATAGGGTGAAACAAGATGAACAATGTTACGCGTCAAGTTTCTTCTCCTCCGATATCACGAACGCGTAAAGGATGGCGAACACCAGGTTCAGCTTGCTGTACTTGATGAGCTGCGGTGCAAAGAGACCGTAGAACATCATCGCGGTGAATCCGCCGATTATCGCGAGCATGTATATCCTGACGGTCAGGTCTTCAGACGCGCGGTAGATCCTTATAGCCGACTTGAACAGCCGTGTGTAAAGCCACACCGCGAGGACGAAGTACAGAATGCCCCCCTTCCAGAGGTAATAGAACCATACACTGTCGGGGTAATAGAGTTCGCTGTCGCCGAATATCTTGTAGGTTACCGAGCTGCCGAGGCCTTCACCGATAAGTGGTGAAGCCATGAACTTCTCATAAAGGTAATAAGCGATCTCGACCCTCATCAGGAATGAAGCATCCGAAGAAGGGGCGGAGAGTGACTCAAGCCTTTCCGATCTGTTGGTTGCGTAATCAAGTCCTTCTTTATGTGCTGTCTCAACAGAAGTCACCACGAAAGAGTAGAGGAACATCACCGTAGCCACTGCTGAAACCATGATCAGGAAGTTCGAATATTTCTGCAGGCGTTCCCGGTTGTTGTCGTAGTAGTAGAATCCAACGGTGGCCACGAGTGCGATCACCATTGATATCCAGACGGAACGTGTGAGAGTTCCGTACGCGCCTGCGGCATAAAAGATGATAAGCGCAACAATTCCGATCCTCTTCAGCACTTCACCTTTTAGAAAGATGAATTTTGAAACGAGGAGTGCTATGAACACCGGATACATGCTCGCGTGGAATGTGGTGTATCTTGTATCGGTGTAATAAAGGATACCAAAGAGGATATACTGGAAGCTGATCACCACCGCCGCGGCCAAGAGGATGTTAAAGATCGTGTTGTACTTCTTCGGTTCCCGGATCATGTATGAAATGGGGAATGCCAGCAGAAGGTAAATAAACTGAACGAACTCGTAAACACTGAAGTATGAGTTGTTGCCCCTCACGATAGAATGACTATATAGTTCAGATAGTAATTGAAGGCGGAATCGGCGTAGGCGAAAGTTACAACTGAGAGGAACAGCAGGAACTGGGAGAAATCGTTCATCACGGTTGTAAGAAGGAGCACCCCGGCGGCTGCAAGGAGGAATACGAAGGGAATGAGAACATCTTCCGTGTTCCTGATCAGGAATATCTGAAGCGCGAGGAGCACGATAACCGATATTATCGCGGCGGCGTAGACACGGCCATTCAGCTTCGCTGTATTCACCGGCATGACTAACCGTTCCTCACAAGTTTAAGCAGGGAGGGGAGCTCTTTCCGGTAGAACAAAAATGCAAGCGCCGCGGACATTACCGCTCCAAGGGCTATCTCTGTTACAAGTTTCACCGCGAGATCTCCCGTGAACTGCAGGCGGGAGAAAAGCCATACACCAACCCCCATCACCATGAAAACCGCGACGGGTTTAAAGATCGCGCTGAAATAACCCGGGAAAAAATTCCCGGTAAAAGGCGCTACAAGGAGTTTATAGTTGGGGTAGAAGAGAGCGATCTGCAAAAGGAGGAGAGCCAGGGCAATATAGACCGGTTCACCTGTGGTTGATACAAAATAGAGCAGGGGGAGAGAGATAACAAAGAGTGCCAGGTTCCACTTGAATCCGAGATCGGCCCTGCCGACCGCGAGCATCAGGCTTCCGGCGGGTGTGGCGGCTGTTCGCAGGATGAAAACCAGGATCAGTATTCTTATGTTTGGCACACTCTCACTCCACTTCGGGTCGAAAACCACCGGGATAAGTTCCGTGGCCGCAGCCCCGAGGCCTATCAGCAGCGGGGAGATAACGAGCATAAGAACCTGGAGTATCCGCAGGTAAGCATTCCGCAGTTCCGCCCTGTTGTCCTGCAGTTTGGCGAAGTAGGGGAATCCCACTTTCATGAGGACGGGCCCCAGCACGGTTACAGGCTGGCTTACGAGATTGTAGGCGAAATTGTAAAGTCCGAGTGAGGTTGCTCCCATCATCGAACCGATGATCAGCTGGTCGATCCTCTCACTGAGAAAGTTTATACCCCGTTCACCCATCTGGAAAACGCCGAAGTTAAGGTATCCCTTCACATCGGAAAACTTGAAATAGAATGAAATTTTGATCTTTCCCGAGGCGTAGAATATCAGCGAAAGTGTTTTTACCGCCATGTTTAAAAGTTGTCCAACGACGAGCGACCACACCCCGAAACCAAGGTAAGCGAGGATAATGGTGGTAATTGTAGCTACTGTGGTGGCGGCGATCTCCTGCTTTGCGAGGATGTTGAAAAGCATCTCTTTCTGGAAGAGGGTCTGGAATATCGAACCGAGCGGGGAGATGATCATGCTGATCGCCACGATGTTCAGAATGGGCAGCAGTTCGGGCTCAGGGTAGAAAATGGCGATAACGGGATTCAGCAGGAGTATAAGAAGATATATCACCACACCTGTGATAATGTTCAACCAGTAGAGGGTTGATATCTGCTCCTTGGTTGAATCCTGAAAATGGATGAGGGCCGCGGTTACTCCAAGATCAGCGAATGCCCTGATCAGACTGATGATGATCGTAACGATCGCCATCAGACCGAACTCATCAACGCTGAGGAGGCGGGAAAGGATAAGCAACTGTCCGAGTTGAAGTACCGTGATCACCACGGTTGAGAGTGATGTCCACTTTACTCCGGAAACGGCTTTGCTCCTGAGGTCCAATTAACCCCCCGGGTAATATTTGATGTACGCGGGCTGGTAGGCCTCACCGGCTCCGGCAGGGCCGGACATCTCCTCAATTTCGCGGAAGAGCTTCATGTTCGAGTTGAAGAAATATTCATACCAGAGGATGAAGCTGACCAGTCGCCAGTTGCCCGTGATCTTTTCATCAGGGATCGAGGTGAGGAACGGATTGTCCCGCTCCCTGACGATCTTTTCGAATATCGCCCGGTTTTTCGCGTGAAAAGTTTCGAACGGGAAGGGGAATCCCATTTTCTTCCGGCGCCAGACAACATCGGCCGGGAGGATGTCTTCAACTGCTTTTCTGAATATCCACTTGTGCCAGCCGTCCTTTATCAGGTAGCTCGCGGGAAGTGCCGCCGCGTACTCCACGATCCTGTAGTCGAGGAAGGGTGCGCGAACTTCAAGGGGAAGACCCATATAACCTTTGTCCCCGGATGAGAGCCAATAGGGGATCTTGGTGTTTGTCAGCTCCGAGTGGAGCATCTTTTCAGCGGTAAGGAACTGATATCTCTTGATATCGCCCCTGACACGGAGACTGTCGCCGAGTGACTTGTTCTCGCTTCTGTGCTTCAGCAGTGAAACACCGCTTACCTGCTCGAAGAGGAATATCAGGGGGTGGAGGAACGACTTGAGCTTATGGTCGTACTCAGTCCACTTCAGATTTCCGATGAAATCACTGAACTGAAGGTTCTTAAGGTTCTCGAGCTGGACGTTGTAAAAATAATTTCCGTATCCCGCGAAGAGCTCGTCACCGGCTGCGCCGTTCAGTGAAACTTTCATACCCTGCCCCCGCATCGCTCCCCAGACCGCCTGATTTGAGTTCAGGTTCGGTGAGTGATAGGGCTCCTCTTCAAGGTATGTGAACGGGGAGATAGTCTTCCAGAAGTCGATCGAGGGATTTTCTATAATATTGTAGTTGACGTTATACTGCTCGGCGATCTTCCGGGCGAATGGCTCCTCGTTCCACTCCTTTTCGGGGAAGCGGACGGTGAATGTGCTTATCTTCTTACCGGAGGCGATGGCAGCGAAAGCCACGAGAGCGGATGAATCCATCCCGCCGCTAAGCTCAACGCAGAGGGGCACATCGGCTCTCAGCCTGATCTTAACCGAGTCGAGCAGAATGTCGTAGATCTGTTTTTTTGCTTCTTCAACGGAAATGTCGCGAACTGATGCCCTTTCATCAGGGACGCTCCAGAACCGCTCGAAATTGCCGGTGAACCGCTCGCCGATAACGGCGAAATTAGCCGCGGGGAACGATCTAATACCGTTGAAGAATGTTTGATTTTCGATGTCCCTCAAACCGGAGGTCACCCAGAAGTAAAGGAGTTCTTCGTTCACGCCGACACTGTTTCTGATCTCGGGGACTTCAAGAAGAGACTTGATCTCCGACGCGAAATAAAGCGCGTCGTTTGACTGATAATAGTAAAGGGGTTTCTTACCGAGTCTGTCGCGGCTTAGAACCGTGATTTTCCTTTCGGAATCGGTGATCGCCGCGGCCCAGAAACCGTTCAGCCTTTTAAAGCATCCTGTTCCCCATTCGATATATGATCTGAGGAAAACTTCCGTGTCGCTCTCTGTGACGAAGGAATGCCCGAGTTTGGAGAGCTCATCGCGGAGTTCGATGTAATTGTAAATTTCGCCGTTGAAGGTGATCGAGTACTTGCCGCTCTGATCGAGGAAAGGCTGGTGGCCGCCGGGGCTGAGATCGATGATCGAAAACCGCCTGTGGCAAAAAGCGGCTGTATATGCTTCACCCGTGACAGTATCAAGACCGGGGAGTGAGTGCCTGATCGCTTCATCAGAATCTTCACCGCAAAATGGGTGGGGCACACTGCTGCTGTTCAGGAGCACATATCCCAGGTCGTCGTCACCCCTGTGTTTAATGGCGCGGCCCATCGCTTTAATAAGGGATGCGGAAACATTTGCACCGTCAAAGCGGATGACACCCGCGATGCCGCACATTACGGCTTCTCCGGCTTTTTAGCCACGATCAGATAACACCACGTCCATTTTTCGGTTTTGTCGATCTTTTCGAGGAGATAAACCACGCCGAAAACGATAAGGGCGATCAGGTCCATGATGTGGAGCCATCTGATTATGCTCCGGTTGAACCGGTAAAGGTTGTACATCAGCAACTGCCCGAATGTGACCCAGAAACCTGAGAGGGCATCGATCTCGACGATCTCAAACCCGGCTTTTTTGAAGATGTATTCAAGTCCGTACTTCGAATAGCGAAAAAAGTCGCGGGGTTCCTCATGCAGGTGCCAAATGAACGGCACGGAAAATATTGTATGGCCTCCCGGTTTCAGAACGCGGAAGCATTCATCGATGGCGATCTGCGGTTCTTCAAGATGCTCGAGCACGCAGGTGCTGAGTGCTGAGTCGAAGGTGTTTTCTTTAAATGGGAGTCCGTAGGCGACGGCGAAAGAGTCGATCTGTGTTTTGGCATGCATCGAACCGGGGTGATCGATCCCGAGGTGGTTCTTTATAAATGGCGCGCACATATCCTTGTAGGGCTTCAGTCCGCAGCCGATATCGATCATCTCACCTTTAAAGTATTTGGCTATCTTTTTTTGCAGGGCACCGTCGTGGATCTTGTAGATCAGCAGGTTCAGGATGTCTTTGGCCATTGGTTAAATTTCTTTTTGCTTTGTTGCCGGTGTACCGTAATAAACAGAATTTGGCTCGACGTCACCGGTTACAAGGGAATTTGCCCCGATAACGGAATTTTCGCCTATGGTGACTCCCGCCAGAATTGTGGCCCCAAAACCGATCCAGCATCCCGCACCTATCGTCACGGGCGCGGAAACCCTTGGGAACCGTGCGTTCAGGTACTCCGAGCGGTTGCAGTCAGCGTGGGTGACAACGGAGACCTGACCGGCGAGGATGGCGTTGTCCCTGATCTCGATCCTGTTCGCGAGGTCGAGATAGACCATGTCGCCGATGTAAACATTGCTGCCGATAACGAGATTTGAGAGATCGCCTTTTGAACCGGCATCCTCATAGGCGTTGTCGATGAAGAGGGAACGTTTTACAGTACTGCCCGTGCCGATCTTCGCGCCGCACATCCTCAGGACTCTGACGGATATCCAGGGATCGGGGTTTCTAAGAAAACGCAGGGGCGCGTTGATCCCGGTAAGTTTGAAGGAAATATTCAGCAGGATGAACCGGAGCCTTGTGAGAACTCGATATAACAAACCCGGGTGATGACTCAAGGTTATTGCCGCAGTCTGATACTGAAAAGATTTTTCCTGATGAAAAGCATTTTCTCGGAGTTCATGAGCGAGCTGTTCTCGGCCATTACAACAAAAATGAGGGCGAGAAGTGTTGAAGCCAGCGAGATCACTGCAGCGAAGAGTGTCCGGGGTGGCCATGCCTTTTTCTCGGGCGGAACCGCGGTGTCGATTATCTGCAGAACGGGGATCTCCTTCTGCTCTTCGAACTTCGACTGCTCATACATCGGAAGGACGAACTCGAGGAGTTTCTGATTTATCTCTACATTGCGGAAGTGGGTGAAATATCCGGAGATATCTTCGGGCATGTTCTTTACAGAGAGCGTGAGGCCGCTACCGTCTTTTCCGGCTTTTAATTTCTTTAGACGGTCTTTGAGCTTCTCAACCGATGTCATCAGAGGCTCGAGTTGGGGTGACTGTGCGCCGAGCTGATTACGCATCACTTCGAGCTCGATCTCGCGGGCCGCGAGTTCGGATTCGAGGTCGATTATCAGTCTCACGGTGGCGGAAAGCTGCGCTTCCGGCTCGATAACGCCGCTCTTCTTCTGGAATTTCACAAGTGAGTCCTGCGCCTTGTCGAGCTTGTCAACCACTTCCTCATACCGTTTCTGAATGAACTCCCTGTTCTCGCGCGATTTTCTCACGTTGAGGTTGATCACGGTCTTATTCAGATGTGTAACGATGAAATTTGTGATATCGGCAGCGAGTTTGGGCGTGCTTTCGCGTACGACGATTTCGAAGGAGACATCTTCATTGTTCTTGGTGATGATGCTTTCCTTCAGGCTTTTAAGTGCTTTTTCACGGCTCTCTGCCTGATGGAGCTTCATAAGTTTAAATGTGTCGAGGATCGTCT
Organism: Chlorobiota bacterium; assembly: GCA_008363265.1. Classification (GTDB taxonomy): domain Bacteria; phylum Bacteroidota; class Ignavibacteria; order Ignavibacteriales; family Ignavibacteriaceae; genus UTCHB3. The sequence continues at coordinate 7,702 of RHKR01000018.1, read as the reverse complement.
CGAGGGTTGAGCGGGAGAAAATGATCGTGTTGTAGAGCTCGATCTGCTCCTTGACAGCTGAGTTTCCAAAACTGAACGACCCGCCCGAAAGTCCCTTCATCATCGAGGAGAGTCCACCCATCGAGGATTGTTCCGAAGGTACAATTACCGAATTTGCCTCGAACTTCTCATCAACGAAATAGTAGATCGCACCGTAAGAGATGGCGAGGGAAAGGATGAGCACCAGCGAAAGAAAGACCTTCCTCTTTACGATGATCACCAAAAGGTCGAGCATGTCGAAACTGTTATTTTCGCCCATAATTATTTAAGGGCTCCGGGTGCCTTGAAAATGTCTTCCAATGCTTCAATTACATCTTCCACATCCTGATCGGTAAGCTTGGCTGAGAAGGGGATCGAGAGTGTACGCTCGGAGATGAAATCGCTGTTCGGGAAGTCACCGATCTTGTAGCCGAACTCCTGCTGGTAGAAAGGATGCCAGTTCAGACCGAGGTAGTGAACACCGGTTCCGATATTGCGCCTGTGGAGTTCAGTTATCAGCTGGTCGCGGGTGATGTTGGTCTTGGTATCGTCAACAAGGATAATATAAAGGTGCAGACCGTGTCTTGAGTTTGGATCCTGTGGAGCCGGGAGTATAAGTGGGAGATGTTTCAGTCTGTCATTGTAAATGTTCCAAACCTCTTCGCGCCGTTTGTGGAGGCGGTCAACCTTGCGGAGCTGGTGAATGCCGAGCGAAGCCTGAATGTCGGTCATGTTATACTTGAAGCCGGGGAAAACCACCTGATAGTGTTTGTAGCCGTCATCCGAGAATCTCTTCCAGGCGTCTTTGCTCATGCCGTGAAGGGCGTAGATCTTAAGTCTGTTGGCGATGGCTTCATTGTCGGTAACTATCATACCACCCTCAGCGGTGGTGAGATTTTTGGTTACATAGAAGCTGTAGCTGGTGATATCCGCGAAAGCGCCGATCTTCTTGCCGTGGTATTCGGTTTCGATCGCATGGGCGGCATCATTAATAATATGTATGCCGTATTCGTGTGAAATGGCCTGGAGCTCATCCATGTCGGCGGCCCGTCCCGCGAAGTGGACCGGGATGATCGCCTTGGTGCGGGAAGTTATTTTTCTTTTGACGTCATCATAGTTGAGAGTCATTGTGCTCCGGTCGACATCAACGAGGACCGGTTTGGCACCCGAGTGAATGACGGCGTTGGCGGTGGCGGCGAAGGTGAGGGCGGGAACGATGACCTCGTCACCCTCTTTTATGCCGAGAGCCACAACACTGAGGTGGAGCCCTGCCGTGCAGCTTGCAACGGCTATGGCATAATTTGCACCGACATAATTCCTGAACTCTTCCTCGAACATTGCCACTTTCGGGCCTGTTCCGAGCCACCCCGACTGGAGGGTGCTTACCACTTCATCAATTTCTTCCTGTTCAATTACAGGACTTCCAAACACAAGATATTTTTCTCTCATCTCAGATTAAAGCTTTAAATAGTTATTCGGATAATTTAAACCACCAAGATAATAATTTTTTGCCTCCAAAATTGACCCATTAAGAAGATCGAAGAGGGGGTCAGAAGTTGAGTTTCTGAAACACTTTTTCAGGGAAGAGCTTCATCACTCCCATTATCAGCCTCCAGTAAGGTGGTGTGAAGATCACCGGCTTCCTCTTTTTCCAGGCGGTGAATATCTGCTGTGCCACCTGATCAGGGGTCGCGGTAAGCGGCGCGGGGGTCTCAACCCCGTCGAGCATTTTCGTGCGGACGAATCCGGGTTGCACCGACATGATGAAAACTCCCTTTCCGTTCATCCTCTGACGGAGCCCTGAGAGAAATGCCGTGAAGCCCGCTTTTGCCGATCCATAGAAGTAATTTTTCTTTCTGCCTCTTTCACCCGCGACACTTGAAATGCCGATGATCGAACCTGAACCCCGGGCCTCGAAGTGGTTTGCTGACTCGCTGAGGATGCTTATAACCCCAACATAGTTTGTCTCCATTATCAGGCGGGCGTGTGCCGGGTCTTTTTCGGCCGCGAACTGGTCGCCAAGCAGACCGGCGGCGGCGATCACCACATCGGGTTTGGGATCAAGCGCGGCGAAAAATCCGGGGTGGGTTTCGTATTGCAGCACATCGAGGAAGAGGGCCTCAGCTTTAATTCCGTGGCGTATCGCCAGATCGGACGCTGTTTTTTTCAGGTCTTCGAGGTTGCGGCTCGCGAGGTGGAGGTTGTAACCGGCGGCGGCGAATTTGGCGGCCGTGGCTTTGGCTATGTCGCTTCCCGCGCCGATGATGAGGCAATACTTCATGTTAATCCGAGTCTTTTTGACTGAGTGGATGAAAAAATGTTTTCGGGGTCATATTTCCGCTTGATCGCGAGGAACTCATCGAGCCGCGGGTAACCCGGACGGAAGTTCTCCGGCTTTAATCTGGAATCCTTGGTGAAGTAAAACCTGCCTTCGTACTTGAGAACGATCTCATCGAGCTTGTTAAGGAACTTCATCAGACCGGGCATTATCGGGAAATCGAGCGCGAGGGTGTAGCCCTCAATCGGGAATGAGATCAGGGAATCCTGTTTGCCGAAGAGTTTCAGAACGGCAAGGAACGAACCGCGCCCCTCTTTGGCTATGGCCTGCAGCACTTCGGTCATCCCGGTATGACTCTTCTCGAGGGGGAGGACGAACTGATACTGGAGAAAGCCTTTTTTTCCGTAGATCCTGTTCCAGTTGCCGATCGCGTCGAGCGGGTAGAAGAACGGGTCGAGGTGTACGGGACCGTCGCTCTTCATTTTGTTCATTGAGTAGTACATGCCGTTGAACATCCTGACGGTCAGAGAGTTGAGGGAGCCTGAAGGAAAGTCGAACGGTACTCCGAGCAGTCCTTTTCCGTGATAGAACAAGGGCTTGTCACCGAATGGTGTATCAGCAATTTCTTCCTGCGCGGCGTGCTCACCGAGGTAGAGTATCGATTTCCCGAGGCTGGCGCCTCGGGCAAGACAGTCGATCCACGCGACGGAATATGTAAAATTCTTAGACTGCTCGAAGAACGCCATCACCTGCTCGAGGTTCTCCGCCGGTTTTATTTTCTGAGAGATGAACGAGGTTTCGATCTTTTTTAGCCTGAACCCGGCTTCAAGTATGATGCCTGTAAGCCCCATTCCGCCGATCGTGGCGAAAAAGAGGTCGCTGTGTGTTTCAGGCGTGCAGACCACAACCTCGCCGGAGGCAAGCAATATCTTCATGCGGCTGACATGATTGCCGAAACTTCCCTCTTTGTGGTGGTTTTTCCCGTGAACATCAGAGGCGATGGCACCACCGACAGTTATAAACTTTGTGCCGGGGGTTACAGGAAGGAACCATCCCTTCGGAACGAACACTTCGAGAATTTCAGCGAACGAAACGCCCGCTTCACAGGTGAGAGCGCCTGTTTCAGGATCGAAGGTTAGAAATCTTTTATAGGGGAGGGTTGAGATGACCTTCTCGCCAAGGGAACTGTCGCCGTAGCACCGGCCGAGTCCACGGGCAATTAGCGAACCGGAACCAAGCACCACTTCCCGCGCGCGGTTCTCGTCGTACAGATCGATCAGTTCGGTTTCAACGACGGGGAATCTTCCCCAGTTGGAAAGACGGGTTCTACTCATTTACCGGCAAAAAATTACGGTTCGCATACGGCAAATATAATGAATTGTTCCCTTTAACGGGAATTCATCGGGCGGGGTGCTAATCCTGTTTGATCCCTGGCAGGATCAGTTTACCCCTCGCGGGGCCTGCCTCATCGGGGCAATCGCTGGACGCATCCGAATGGAAGAAGTGATTCCACACGACAAATCAAAAATATCCGCGAAGATCAGCGTCATCCGAGTTATCCGCGGTCTATCTCACCTTTTTGCGGCCCTAACCATTATATTCGCGGACCATCACCGGCACCCTGCAAAAAAATGGACGAAAAACTTCAAAACGGCGATCACGATTATATCCACTACAAAATCTTCGAACCAATAATGGAAATCACCTTTTTTGAGGAATACCGCCTCAAGTATGCGTAAAAAGAATATCATGTTTTTCTCCCGGGATTTATAATATAGAGTTACCGGATCAACATTTTTCCGGAAATGAACAATATTATTTCCTCTCACCCTACGGGCAATGGCACAGCCACAAGCGGACAACGAACCCCCAACAATTATTTGTTATACAATTCTCCATTCCTTATATTTGTAGTTCGATTTTTTGGACAATTGCGTTGAAAATAAAGATATCCGGATTCGAGTTCAGAGTTAACGAGCTCAGCTACACGGGCAAGGTGGAGGAGATCGGCCTGGAAGCGCCGTTTTTCGGCAATTATGAGCTGGATCTTACCATCGACAAAAGCCACCAGCAGCTTCTGCTTGACGCTAATTTGCGCGTGAAAGCGAAATTCGACTGCGACAGGTGCACGGCGGAATTTGAGTCGGAGAGGGATATATATTTCACTGTTCTCTACCTTTTTGATGAAAAAAGCAGTGAGACCGACGATCCCGATGTCTTTTATCTCTCCCGTGAGGCGGATAAAATAGATATCTCTTCGGAACTTTACGATTACGCGTTTCTCGATATCCCGTTCAAGAAACTGTGCAGAGAAGATTGCAAGGGGCTCTGTCCAAAATGTTTCACCGACCTTAACAAAGGGGAGTGCAAATGCGAAAAAGAAGATTACAACCCGGTCTGGAAAGACCTTGAAAAGCTTAAAGACGAATTAAAAGACGAATAATTAACATCAAATCAGACGGAATTAGCGATGCCAAATCCTAAAAGAAAAATGTCGAGAACCAGAAGAGACAAAAGAAGAACCCACTACAAAGCAGTGGCTCCTTCAGTCGGTTCATGCCCAAACTGTGGTGAAGTAAAGCTTAACCACAATGCTTGTCCTTCCTGCGGCTACTACGCCGGAAGATCAATGTTTCTGCCCAAGAAATAACCGGAGTAACACAAATGCCGAGTTCCGGCAAGTGCAAAGTAGTACTTGACGCGATGGGTGGGGATTTTGCCCCGCTCAACGAGATCATTGGCGCTATTGATGCCGAAAAAGAGGACAAGAACCTTGAAGTGTGGCTTGCCGGGGACCGTGCCGCGATAGAGAAAGTGCTCAGGGAGAAGAACCTGCACTTCGATACTTCGCGTGTCATAGATGCCTCACAGGTTGTCACCATGAGTGACGCCCCCGTTCAGGCTTACAAGGAAAAACAGGACTCTTCGCTGGCCAAAGGCCTGAAGTTCGTTAAGGAAAAGAAGGCTGACGCCTTCGTGAGTGCCGGGAACACCGGTGCCGTGATGACCTTTTCGCTGATGATCTACCGCAGGATCAAAGGAATCGACCGCCCCACTATCGGCACACTGATGCCGTGTGTCGGCGGTTTTTGTACAATTTTCGACGCGGGCGCGAGCGTTGACTCGAAAGCCCACCACCTCGCGGAGTATGCCGTGCTCGGATCGATCTACGCAGAGGAGATGCTTAACAGACCCAACCCCAGGGTTGGTGTTGTCAGCGTTGGTGAAGAAGAGTCGAAAGGAAACGAAGTCTCGAAGAGGGCGCTGCAGCTCATTAAACCTCTCGGGCTTAACTTCATCGGCAATGTTGAAGGGAAAGACATCCTCAAGGGGAATGTCGATGTGGCCGTCTGCGACGGATTCACGGGAAATATAATATTAAAGTTCGCGGAAGGTGTTATGCACCTTCTCAAACACCTCTTTAAAGAGTATGCCGACGAAGGCCTCTTTAACAAGATAAAGGTCGGGCTTTTCAAATCATCTTTGAAGAAGATATTTGCAAAGCTTAACTACGAAAATTACGGTGGTGTGCCGCTTCTCGGTGTCGACGGGATAACAATAATCGGACACGGATCAAGCTCACCTTTGGCTATTAAGAACATGATACATAAAGCCGCCGAAGCGCACCGGAAAGATCTAACGGCCAAACTGGCTGCCGCGATCGCCTCCCGTAATATTGACCATAACGAAGGAACCCCCGAATGAACAACACAACCAAATATAACGCCCTTGTAACCGGCGTGGGAATGTATGTACCTGATGAGGTGCTCGATAACAACTACTTTTCAAGCTACCTCGACACGAATGATGAATGGATTGTTACAAGAACCGGGATTAAAGAGAGAAGAATTTTAAGAAATGGTGCCACAAGCGATCTCGCTGTAGGTGCCTTGAACGACCTTATGGCCACTTCGGGGCTTAAACCTGAAGAGATCGATGTTATCATTGTGGCCACTGTAACCCCCGATATGCTCTTCCCCGCGACGGCAGCACTGGTTCAGGACCGTGTAGGTGCCAAAAACGCCTGGGGTTTCGACCTCTCCGCGGCATGCTCCGGATTCCTCTTCGCCCTGCAGACAGGCGCGAGCCTTGTAGCCTCGGGCAACTTCAAAAAGGTCGTGGTTATCGGTGCTGATAAAATGAGTTCGATAGTTGACTACTCCGACCGCAATAACTGCATCCTCTTCGGTGATGCAGCGGGAGCTTTCCTCCTCGAACCGACCGAAGACAAGAATTTTGGAATTAAAGATTCGATCCTTCACCTCGACGGATCAGGCTCCGAGTACCTTTACATGAAAGGCGGCGGCAGCCTTAACCCCCCAACCCATGAAACCGTTGACGCTAAAATGCACTACCTCTATCAGGAGGGGAAAGCGGTTTACAAGAGAGCGGTGCTTGGCATGGCCGAAGTATCCGCCGAGATCATGGAAAAACACGGACTTAAAGGTGACGATGTGGCATGGCTCGCCCCTCATCAGGCAAATCTGAGGATCATCGATTCCACAGCCAATAGAATGGGTATCGGCATGGACAAAGTAATGCTTAATATCCAGAAGTACGGCAACACCACTTCGGGAACGATCCCAACCGTGGTTTGCGAGTATTACAGGGAAGGCAAAGTTAAAAAGGGTGACAATATCATCCTCGCTGCTTTCGGCGCGGGCTTCACATGGGGCTCGATCTGGCTGACATGGGGCATCGACTAAGATGGGCAAAAGGGCTTTACTTTTCCCCGGACAGGGTTCGCAGTATGTCGGAATGGCCAAAGACCTCTTCGACAACTCGGTAGAGGCAAAGGAAATGATCCGCACCGCTGACGCGGCTCTCGGTGTTCCGCTCTCGTTCATCATGTTCAACGGTCCCGAGCAGGATCTTAAACAGACCGAATACACGCAACCCGCGATCTTTGTTCACAGTGTTGTTCTTGCTTCGATCCTCCGCCGGCTTGATTTTGACGGCGCTGCCGGTCACTCACTCGGTGAGTACTCGGCCCTCGTGGCCTGCAATGCCATACAGTATTACGATGCAGTGCAACTTGTCCGCTTCAGAGGACAGGCCATGCAGCAAGCGGGAAGCGACTTCCCCGGCACTATGGCCGCGGTTATCGGGCTCGACCGCCCCACGCTCGAAGCCATCTGCGAAGAAGCCTCGGCAGAGGGGATAGTGCAGTGTGCCAACTTCAACTCACCCGGTCAGATAGTTCTCTCCGGAAGTGTCGAGGGTGTTCTGAAAGCGATGGAGCTCGCCAAGGCTGCAAAGGCAAGACTTGTAACCCAGCTTCAGGTTTCGGGTGCATTCCACTCGCCACTGATGCAGTCGGCAAAGGATAAACTCGCACTTAAGCTCGATACCTTCAACTTCTACGATATTAAAAAACCGGTTTATGCCAATGTTACAGGGAAGGCC
>RHKR01000017.1 GCA_008363265.1 Chlorobiota bacterium | reverse complement strand
TAGTATTTCCCCTTATCCAGTGTGGGTGAGAACTTCTTCACAACTTTTCCTGTGGATGTGACTATTTCAAAGATATTCTCCCATGTACTCTGGTCGGTGTATTTACCTGCTGAAAAACCATTTTCAAAAGTAGCCAGTTGTTCATAAACGGGGGAAATGACCACTTTTCCGGTTTTATCAACAGCACCTTTCTTCCCGTTCTGCCCGGTAAATGTTGCGACATCTCCGGAGAAAACTCCCGGTTCAACATTCGAGGAAAAACCCTCAAGAAGTTTACCGGATTTATCAATAAATTTCCAGCCGGAAGGGGTATTCACCGCTGCCATTCCGCTTCTGAACGGCCGGGCGTCTTTATAGATGGCCGGGATCGCCACTTCGCCTTTTGTGTCAAGGAAGCCGTACTTCCCTGAATTTCTGAAGACGCTCAGACCTTCCGTGTACCAGGTCTCAAAGCCATGATCGTTAACGGTTGAATCACTTATTATTTCTCCCGAGTTCGAAACAATCTTGCAGTGCGCCCTTGTGGTGGGGATCCCGGCATCCGCCGGTTTGAAGGCGACAGCCACACCCGAACCAAATCTCATAAGTGTGAAGAATTCAGGCGGAACCACGAGTTTTCCTGTTTTATCGATCGCGCCGAATTTACCTCCTTTTGAGAGTTGCACCACGGCAAGCCCATCGGAGAAGAACGGGGCACCGAATGAGTAGAAATAAGCCGGGGGGATCACTTCCTTCCCGGTCAAATCAGCAAATCCCCAGGCATCCCCACGCCTGAAAGAGAGCATCCCTTCACTGAAAGTGCCCGTTTCATCACATTTTAGTACATATTGGGGTATCGCGACAGAGGGGAGAAACATTAAATAAACGAAAAGAAGGTTGAGAATTTTCATGTCAAACACAAAGTTTAGTGGAATATGAGATGAAAATTAAGGGTTGGCCTTCAGGCAGAAAAATATGAGGATGGCAGAATATTCAGAAAAGGGGAGGAGTGACCCTCGGGCAGGCCACTCCGGTGAAAACTTTACTTCTTTTCGGTTTTGCAGGTTGAGACGCCCAAAGGAAGATAAGCAGGGCAAACACCCATTGTGGCTGTGATTATCGGTACGAGACCGACGAGTCCCCACCAGCTCTGAAAATAGATACCGGCAGCAATCACACCAACGCCAACAATGTATCTTAATATTTTGTCAGCCGATCCAACGTTCTTCTTCATTTCTTTCTCCATGATAAATGATTTCTTCTATTGTTTGATTCAAAATCAACGGAAAGGATTCAGGAATGTAATTTATTTCAGGAAAATGAATTAAATTTTGTTTAATAATAAACTTTTTTCCGTTTAGGGATGTCATACAACCATTGAAATCATTTTTGAAACGGGACCCAATAGATGAAACAACTGTTTTTCTTGCTTATCTTAACCTCAGTTCTGATCGCGCAGACACCACTTCCGTCATTTAACTCATCGATGTTTACGGCATCGGGGAATTGTGCCATGTGCCATACCGGAACGGCAACAGTTCTAACACATAACGGAGTGGATGTGTCGCCACCAACGCACTGGCGCAGCACTATGATGGCCAATTCATCCAAGGATCCACTCTGGCAGGCGATGGTCTCGGAGGAAACCCATGAGTTCCCGGCGATGAAAGACGCCATCGAGAATATTTGCACGAGATGTCATGCCCCGATGGGAAACACTCAGGCAAAGCATGACGGCTTAACTAATTATACCCTGGAGATGATGCGCAACGATCCCCTGGGGAAAGATGGCATAAGCTGTACACTCTGTCACCAGATCGATCCCGCAAACCTCGGGATGGCTCAGTCTTATAGCGGAAACTACAAGATCGATACGACCAGGATAATCTACGGCCCATGTGAACAATTCCGAATTGTGCGCTACATGCCACACACTTTTTACTCCCTATTTCGACTACAACAATCAGCAGGCGGGAATTTTCCCTGAACAGACGCCTTACCTGGAGTGGAAGAACAGTATTTATAGTACATCAGGAGTTGAATGCCAGACCTGTCATATGCCATCAATCTCCGACTCACTTGATATTTCCTCAATTCCCGCCTGGCACACAGCTACGCACGCCCCATTCTTTAAGCATGAATTTGTCGGTGCCAACAAAATGATGCTCCGGATGCTGCAAAACAATATTGATTCACTCGGCGTAACCGCCGGTCCTGATCACTTCGACAGCACGCTAGCCCGGACAACAAAAATGCTCTCGCGGACCGCTCAGATAGAGATATCCGCTCAACCAAATAACGATTCACTCGATATAAAAGTGGTAACCACCAACCTTTCAGGTCACAAGCTACCTTCGGGAATACCAATAAGACGGATGTGGCTACACCTCAAAGTGACGAACTCCACAGGCCAGACAGTTTTTGAATCGGGAGAGTGGGGAAGTGACGGTGAAATTACCGGTATTGATTCTGTCTATGAGCCGCACCATGATATTATCCGCAATGCGGACAGAACCCAGATATATGAAGGTGTACTCGTAGATGTGAACGGTGATGTAACAAACACTCTCCTCAGGGCCGCGTCATACATTAAAGACAACCGTTTACCGCCAAAGGGATTTGTAGCTTCACACGTCAGTTATGACAGCACTTCAATCGAGGGTGTTGGCGACGATCCAAACTTCAACTACAACGCCTCGATCGAAGGCAGCGGTTCCGATATTGTAACCTACAGGATAAAACCATCGGAAAATGGCGATCTCACCATCACCGCTGAGCTTTGTTATCAGACTGTTAAACCTCAGATCACTGCAAGGTTGGCCATACTTCCAACCCTTGAAGCCGAGAGGTTCACAAGAATGAACTCCGGTCAGCCCAAAGACCCTGAAATAATAACAACCGCATCCACGGTCTTCACCGTAACATCAAACAGGGATGAATCAATTCAAACCTCCGCGGTTGAAAAGCTCTCTGTACACCCCAATCCCGCGCGGGACAATATGATCATCCGCTTCAACCCCGGTTCAGAGCAGAATGTCGAGCTCGCGCTCTATAACGCCCTCGGTGAAAAAGTATCGACTGTCTTGAGCGGCTCGGTTGGGGCCAGGGATCAGGAGATCGTGTACAACACCACAAAACTTTCAACCGGTGTCTATTTTCTGCTGATGAAAAGCGGGAAAGGAGTTAAAAGTGTAAAGGTTGCGGTGGTGAAGTGATGGTTTTGATTTTTGTGTTTTTGCAGCGATAGCCGGAAATCTGCAAATACTGTTATTATGGAATGATTGCCTAATCTACTCATTTGCATAAATTTGTATTAACAATTTTAGGGTTTCATGGGCGTTACTTCAATTACATTTTTATATTTCTTTCTTCCGGTCGTCATTATAGCTTATTTTGCGATTCCGGGAATAAGGGCGAAAAACTACATTCTCTTGTTTGCCTCCCTCTTTTTCTACGCGTGGGGCGATCTTAATTCGATATGGGTTCTGGTCTCGGTTGCGGTTCTTGATTATATCTCCGGATTGGCTTTCATAAAAATTGAAAAACCGGCACTCAGGAGCACATTTCTTGCAATATCTGTCTTGATCAGGATCGGGATTCTGGCCGGAATAAATCTGGCACTGCACTATAAATTCGAGCCTGTTGACGGATTCTCTCTCTTTTCCGCGATCCCCATCGGACTTTCGTTTTTCATGTTCCGCTCGATATCGTACGTCTCTGAGATATACCTTGAAGTAATTACCCCGACCCGGAATTTTGCCGACTATCTCTTCTATCTTTCATTTTTCCCTGTTATAATAGCAGGTCCGATCGTCAGATATTCGGAACTCGAAGAGGAGATGGCATCACGCAAGTTCTCCGCTTTGAACATTTCGAACGGTTTGGTCAGGATATCCACAGGGTTGATCAAGAAGATAGTTATTGCAGACTCACTTGAGCCGTTAACCAGACAATTCCTGACAGTGGATCCGGGTTCGGGTTCACTGAGTCTTCTATTTGGACTGATCATCTTCTCGCTCCAGATATACTACGATTTTTCAGGCTACACAGATATTGTTATCGGGATCGCTTCACTATTTGGTTTCACACTTCCTGAGAATTTCAACTATCCGTATTTCTCACGTTCGGTTTCCGAATTCTGGAGAAGATGGCACATCACACTTGGTTCATTTTTCAGGGATTTTGTGTTCATTCCGCTCTCGCTTGTACGAAGCAAGTTTAACATTATCATAAGCCTGGCAGTTGTCTGGAGTCTCACCGGACTTTGGCATGGATTTACCCTGAATTTCCTTCTCTGGGGTGTCTATTTCGGGATATTTATCGCTGCCGAGATTTATCTGCTTAAGCGATTTCTGCCGCGGCTTCCAGTTATTTTTCAGCACTTCTACTTACTGTTGGTGGTTGTTACCGGATGGTCGCTCTTTTACTTCCGCGACATGGATAAACTAACTGAGTTTTACCGGATACTTTTCTCCTTTCAGCCGGGAAGCATAATGGTCGACCTCTCTCTTCAGCAGGCCTTAATCACGCATCTGCCCGTTATCCTGGTTGCTCTTGTCTTTGTTTTTCCGGTGGGAGAACTTTTCCGGAAGTACTATGCTGACTACGAAGAACGTTTCCCATCCGCAACATATGGTTTAAGGGTTATCTTTACTTTGGCCGCGCTCTTCTTTAGCACCGCGCTGCTGCTCGACAGAAGTTTTAATCCATTCCTTTACGGGGGTTTTTAAAATGAACAGAAGTGGAACAAAAAAAGTCAATGTGCTTGCGACCATACACTCGGTGCTCTATCTTGTTATCCTTATCGCTGTCGGAACAATTCTGCTCACTGCCGGTGAGAAGTCGAAATCTGAAAAAGAGAAACGGGAATTGATGAAATTGCCGGTGCTGTCAACTGAAAGTGTACTAAGCGGCAAGTTTATGAAAGATTTTTCGGGTTATGTAACCGACCAATTTCCTGAGCGGGAAAGGATATTGGAACTCATGGATATGGTGAAGAATCCCTTTTGGGTGTCTGATCAGGGTGTAAAAATTGTCAATTTCCAGAATGGTGCGGAAGCTCCGGGAGCCGTGGACGACACCACTTCCGGTTTTGATGAGGGTGACGTCTTTGATCCTAACGCAACCGGAAAGATGAAGAACAACCTTTTGATATATGACAACAAGGCTTATCAGTTATTTGGCGCGCTTCCGGCTTTTGGGAAACACTATGCAAAGAATGTGAACAAGGTTTTCGATATGATCGGGGATTCGGTGAAGATATATTCCATGGTTTTCCCGAGCCCGGCCGAGTTTTATGTCAAGGGAAAGTATGACTCCCTCTCCCGTTCTGAGAAAGCATTTATTGACAGCCTTTACAGCTACCTGAACCCAAAGATCGTAAGAGTTGATGCCTACTCAGAGCTGAACAGAAAAAAGCGTGATTACCTTTACTTCGGAACTGACCATCACTGGACCGCGCGGGGAGCATATCAGGCTTACGTTGCCTTCTGTAAAAGTGCCGGAATGAAACCGAAGCCGCTCGATACTTTCAAACGCAAAGTTAAACATGATTTTGTAGGGAGTCTCTATTCTTACACGCGTGATCCTGTTCTTAAAGAAAATCCTGACAGTGTTGAGTACTTCATCTCAAACACTAAAAACAAGGTTTACTTCAATTATTCGAACAACTTTGGTGCCTGGCAGGATGGAATGCTCCTTAATGAGAAGTATAACGGTGCTTCCTCATATCTTGTTTTCACCAATGGTGACGTACCGGTGATCAAGATGATCACGGGTGTGAAAAACAAGCGCAGGATACTGGTGATCAAGGAGTCATTCGGAAACGCATTCGTACCGTTTCTGATCAACAATTTTTCTGAAGTGTATGTAGCAGATTTCCGCTACTTCAAGTTCACCATCAGGCAAATGCTCAGAGATTACAAGATAACTGATCTGCTAATTCTGAACAATTCTTTCTCAGCCGCCACACCCTTCTTTACAGACAGGCTGGTGAAGATGGTTGATACTCCACCGGGAACATTTGATATCAACAAGGAACTCGGAAAGTCCAATACCAAAGAGAAGAAGAAGGATAAACCCAAAAAGACTGAAAATAAGACCGAAATCCCGACTGTACCTGATACAACCAGGTGATCATTCTGGTGAGATATTTCCCGGTTTGAATTTTTCATATGATTCTTCGAAGCTCTTGAGAAAAAGAGCTGCTGTCAGTCTGTATCCTTTAGGGGTCATATGGATGTTATCAGACTGTGCGAGTTTTTCAGCAACCCATTTACCAATACTTCCTTTTCCGCCCATAATGGCATTCCAGTCCCAGATGGCGACATTCTCTTTTTCACCGACACGCTTAAAGATGTTGATGATTGCCTGCATATATCTGGGATAATTTCTTTTGTAAAGAATATCTGGCGGCGTCATAAGAATGAAAGCGGTGGCAGGCGATTCGCTCCTGATCTTCGTGATCAGTTCTGTTACTCGTTTTTCGTACCAAACCGTATCGTATTCAGGAGAATAACTCTCGTTCGTACCCAGTGAGACGATAACCAGATCGGGAGATATCTCCTTGACCTGATCAAAAAAGAGGGTTGTCCTTGTGAAGAGGGGCAACTGGCTTCCTCCCACGCCTGCTTCGTGATAGATTATCCCGCTGTTCTCCGCCATTTCTCCCGTACCCCCGTGGAAAATGAAAGGTCCGTCTTTCTCCTCTTTGTCTCCTGAAGTGATCACGATCTCATTCGTGGGAGAGGGGAGAGAGTAGTTAGAGGCTGTCCACTTGCCGTGATTCGAGTCGAGAGCCATCGTGACCGGAGAGTCATCCCATGAATCAGCATCGGTGGCTTTACCGGTAATTATTGGTCTTAAAGGAATTATCTCAGGTTTTGTAGTGCCGGGTGAGTGGAAGAGTGTCACTCTGTCAAAGCGGTTATCGATCGTATTGAAAGGTACCACACCGATCCCGATCTTCCATGATGGATCATCAGTTTTGACCGAATATCCGGAAACTCCCAGATACTGTCCCTTTTCGCCGGTCATGTTGCGCCGGCTTTCCCAGCGTGTGTCCGACCATGAGAAGAGTCCCATCCGCGTATAAATGTTCGAGAGGGCGTAAGGGTAGAAAAGTCCGAAACCCGCGTATCCGTATTTCTTCTGAAGTTCGGTTCTTATCCATGAAGCGAAATATCCCGGCTGCAGGTGCGAGTCGCCGATGTGCAGTATCCTGACCTTCCGCTTCTCTCCCTTTTCCAGAGATTGCAGTTTCCCGAAAAACAGTTGAAGGCTTGAGTCATTTATTATCGGGGTAAACTCTTCCTTAATAACCTTGTCGTATTCTTCAATTAATCCAAATGTAATGCTGCTTGCCGTATCCTTTGGCATGAAGCGGGTTACAGTTGTCAGATCAGGTCGTTTGGCCGGTGTGTATGTCTTTTTAGGAGAGGCTTTCGGTTGCTTCTTCGGAGATTTTTTATTCGTTTGGGGCGATTTTTTCTTCTTGTTTACAGGTTTTTTAGATTTTTTCTTCTTGTTTCCTGATTTGTCGGTCTGCTTCGAAACCTTTTTCTTCGGTTTCGATTGCCCTTCGATTGGTTGCGAAACGTAACCTAAAAATACAAATAACAACAGTATAAGTAATAATCTTTTCATTCTTCTAATGATCTGGTTTCCGACGATAATATCCAATATGATACACCGGGAGTTGGTGCCTGTTAAAATATCAACAAAAATAGTGGTAAATTAATTTCTGGTGGGTGCAATTATTTTTCTATTTGCCTAAAACACGAATGATCAGGAGTATCTCTTCGAACTACCCAGCCGGAAAAACTCCGGAAAGGGAGAATTAATTCAAGTTATTTTTTCTGAGAGCCCATTTTAATTGGTGATTAAATAAAGTCAATCATATATTGTAATGTTGAAATAAATAGATTAATCTTTATCTATGGGACCACCACTATGAACAAATTATCTTTCTGCATTCTGATTTCCATTGCTATCTGGAGCTTTGCTTCTGTTAGAACCAGTGCCCAGGTCGATGAGATTGTCAGGAATTTCCTCAAAGCATATAGTAGTTCACTTTTGTACGGGAGTTATGAGGACCACGCAAATCTCTTTTCAGATCCTACATACTTCGAAGGAACCAAATACAGCCGTGCCGGAATAAGGAAAGTTGCCAAAAATTTCTACACAAATTTTTATACAACATACCACAAGTTTGAGGTATATAGTTATGAATACTACGAAAGTGATGGTTCCATTCTTATCATGGCTGTTGAATATCAAACAACAATGAATCGCAAAACTGGAAAATCGTCTTCAATGGAAGACATGAAGCGCATCGATTTAATATACCAGAATGGATGGAAATGCTTTTCCAAAATACATGCGAGTTTACGGTGAGAGGAATTTCCGGGCAGGTAGTGGACCCTCCAGGACTTGAACCTGGGACCTACTGATTATGAGTCAGTTGCTCTAACCAACTGAGCTAAGGGTCCGCTGAAAAATCGTTATTCAGACTTCAAATATAGCTATATTCGCTTTTTATTCAAAACAAATTTTGCAAGAGAATGTTTTTTAGATTTTTTGGCTTTTGTGCTGTGACCGCGGCGTTGTTCCTTCTCACGGGGTGCGGACCGGATGAGCGCAACAACAACGGCACGGGTGATTCCGTAAAAGTGTCGATGAGTGATACGGGTGACGCGGAACTTAAGGCGGTTTTTAATATGCAGATCCAGGCATTGAAGGGAAAGAATTCGAAAGAGTATCTGACCACGATCCGGGTCACCGGTCTCGATTCGATAAACGCGCTCAATTATTTTGAATCGGTCACAAAACTTTACGACCTTGACTACATTGTGCGTGATTTCAAAGTACTCAGGAAGGATGACAGAACCGCCGAAGTGGAGGTTGAAATGGAGGTCAGGAGAGTAAACGGACCGCAGTTCGATGACCATGTGGCAATTACCCGCCACATACTTGGGAAGACACGGGAGGGGAAGTGGATCATTCTTGAATCGCGCGAAATGAAGTTTACAAAACTGAATCAGTTGCCGGGCCGGTAAAAAGATATTTTGGTTATTTGGCGCTTTAAAGCTATATTTGTAATCTAAATTTTTGCGTGCCGGGATGGCGGAATAGGTAGACGCACGGGACTTAAAATCCCGTGGGAGTTTCTCCCGTGCCGGTTCGACCCCGGCTCTCGGTACCATTAATCGGCGGAAAAAGTTCTTATGGGTTCTTAGCTCAGTTGGCTAGAGCGTCTGTTTGACGTACAGAAGGTCACAGGTTCGACTCCTGTAGAACCCACCAGCACCGGATGACGATCCGGTTTATTTTGATGAATATTTTACAAACAGCTGAAAGGCAAAATCCGGAATTTGATACAAGACAACAATACAAGTTCTAAAGATCCGAAGGATACCACCAGGATCAACGAGGAAATCAGAGTTCCTCAGGTACGTGTAATCGACTCTGACGGTTCACAGTTGGGAGTTCTTGAAACAAGGGCTGCAATTCAAATCGCCAGGAGTAAAGAACTTGATCTTGTAGAGATCGCTCCGAAGGCAGAACCACCTGTCTGTAAGATCATCAACTACGGTAAGTTTAAATACGAAAAGCAGAAGCGGGAGAAAACCCAAAGAAAAAATCAAGTGGTACAAATACTCAAAGAGATAAGGTTCCATCCGAATACCGACTCTCACGATTTCGAGTTTAAGACCAAACATGCGATTAACTTCCTTGAAGAAGGGAACAAAGTTAAGGCGTCGGTAATGTTCAAAGGCCGCGAGATGGCTTATACCCAGCTCGGGGAGACACTTCTGAACAAGTTTGTCGAGAAAATTTCAGAAATCGCTAAAGTAGAATCTCCAATCAAACTGGAGGGACGAAATATGAATGTGATAGTTGTACCGATAAAAAACAAAACCAAAAAGAAATAAATTCGGGACAGTAACATGCCAAAAATGAAATCGAACCGCGGAGCGCGGAAGACGTTCAAGGAAACCGCATCGGGCGGCTACAAACGTAAGAAAGCTTTCAGAAGCCATATTCTTACTTCCAAAACAACAAAGAGAAAAAGACACCTGAGAAAAGGCACCATGGTGACCGATCAGGATGCTCCAAAGATCAAAAGAATGTTGCAATAGGAAGGATAATAGAAAATGCCAAGATCACAAAATAATGTAGCTTCCCACCACAGAAGAAAAAAGATCCTTAAACTTGCAAAAGGTTACTGGGGATCAAGAAAAAATGTTTACACCATTGCCAAGAACCACGTTGAGAAGGGTCTTACCCACGCTTACGTTGGCAGAAAACTGAAGAAACGCGAGTACAGAAGACTCTGGATAGCAAGAATAAATGCCGGGGCCAGAATTCACGGACTCAATTACTCTTCGTTTATTTCGGGCCTGAGCAAGAAGGGTGTAGCCATCAATCGCAAAGTGCTGGCAAATCTCGCGGCTGAAAATCCGCAGGTTTTCGCGGAACTCGCGGCTCTGGTTAAAAGCTAATAAACCTTTGAAGTTTTACACCCTCTTTCTCGGAAGAAAATCCGATTAAGAGGGTTTTTTTATTTAAATATTAAATTGATAGCCATGCTGAACAAGATCAGTGACACAAGAAATTCATTCACTTCAGATGTTGTGAATGTACGGTCTGCCAGGGAACTGGAAGACCTCAGGATAAAATACCTCAGCAGAAACGGAATTGTAGCCAATCTGTTTGAAGAGTTTAAATCCGTAACCCCGGAAGAAAAAAGGGTTTTGGGTAAGGAACTTAACATTCTGCGTGAGGAATTACAGTCGAAGTACGATGAACTGAAGGAAAGCATCGAGCTCAGCAGCAAAGCGGCTGCACCGAAGATCGATCTTTCTCTTCCGGGAAGGATGCCTGCTTCGGGTACCGCGCACCTTATACCACAGACGATGACAGAGATAATGTCGATCTTCAAAAAGATCGGTTTTTCGGTAGTTACAGGGCCGGAGATCGAATCAGATTGGAACAATTTCGGTGCCCTTAATTTCCCGGCGGATCATCCCGCCAGAGACATGCAGGATACCTTCTTCGTGAACAACGACTTCGTTCTCAGGACCCACACAACACCTGTACAGGTCAGGATCATGGAGAAACAGGCTCCGCCGATCAGAGCGATCATGCCCGGAAGGGTGTACAGGAACGAGGCGATCAACTCGAGGAGCTACTGCATGTTCCATCAGGTTGACGGTATTTATGTTGACAAGAATGTAACATTTGCCGAACTGAAGGGCACGCTCGTTCACTTCGCAAAGGAGTATTACGGAAGCAGTGTTAAATACAAGTTCCGCCCGAGTTTCTTCCCGTTCACAGAACCGAGTGCCGAGATGGATATTACATGTTTCATCTGTGGCGGATCCGGCTGCAGGGTGTGCAAGCACTCAGGCTGGCTCGAGATACTCGGTTGCGGCATGGTTGATCCCAATGTCTTCAAATCCGTCGGTTACGACCCGGAAGAAGTGACCGGTTACGCGTTCGGTATGGGTATCGAGAGGATCGCGATGCTGAAACACGACATCAACGATATACGGCTTCTCTTCGAGAATGATGTCAGGTTCCTGAAACAATTTTGATATGGTGACAAAGTGAAAATAGTATTAAGCTGGTTAAACGAATATATCGATCTAAACGACATTTCGGATGAAAAGATCGCCCAAGAACTTACAATGGCGGGCCTGGAGGTTGAGGGAATAACCGATTACCGTCAGGTTTACAACAATTTTATAACCGCGGAAGTGGTGGAAAAAGAAAAACACCCCAATGCGGATAAACTGTCGCTCTGCAAGGTAAGCACCGGAAACGAAGTGCTGCAGATCGTTTGCGGAGCGCCGAATGTGGCTGCCGGTCAGAAAGTGGCTCTCGCCTGCGAAGGAGCAAGAATACCTGACTCGGATTTTGTTATCAAAAGCACAAAACTCCGCGGCCAGCTCTCACAGGGTATGATCTGCTCAGAGGCTGAACTTGGGATATCGAACGACCACTCGGGCATTCTTGTCCTTCCCGAAAATACGATACCCGGATTACCGCTTGCAGAAGCTATCGGATACAACGATGTCGTATTCGAGATCGGAATTACCCCCAACAGACCCGATGCATTAAGCCATATTGGCGTGGCCAGGGACCTTTCAGCGCTGCTCAACCGTCCTCTCAGGAAAAAAGAACCTGTGATCTCCCGTGACTCTGAGAAGATCGGGGACAAGGTAGCCATTGAGATAGAAGACCTTGAGAACTGCCCGAGATACTCGGCTGTGGTAGTAAAAGATGTGAAGATCGGCGAGTCGCCGGACTGGATGAAAAGCCGCCTGAAGATGGCTGGTATGCGTCCGATCAACAACATTGTTGATATTACCAACTACATAATGCTCGAGTTGGGGCAACCGCTTCACGCTTTCGACCTGGATAACCTCAGCGGCAGCAAGATCGTGGTTAAGAGATCGAAAAACGGTTCGAAATTCACCACTCTCGATTCAGTTGAGAGGGAACTGCGGGATTCTGTGTTGATGATCTGCGATGGCGAAAAGGAAGTGGCTATTGCAGGCATTATGGGCGGTGAAAACTCTGAAGTACACGAAAATACCAGGAACATTTTGATAGAGAGTGCCTACTTCAACCCGACAAGCGTGAGGAGATCGGCAAGATATCTTGGTCTATCAACTGAGGCTTCGTACCGTTTCGAAAGAGGAACGAATTATGAAGGCACAATGACCGCCGCATTAAGAGCAGCTGAGCTTATGGTACAGTTTGCCGGCGGAATAGTTTTAATGGGTGAGCTTGATGTTGTTTCAGACAAACTGATAACCAAAACAGTTGATCTTAGATATGCCCGTGTCGAAAAAATACTAGGCTATCATGTACCTGACGATTTTGTCCTCTCGATCCTTCAGAACCTCGAGTTCAGGGTTGTCGGAGGTGATTCAGAGAAGTTAACGGTGGAAATACCCGGTTTCAGACCCGATGTTGAAAGGGAGATAGACCTTATCGAGGAGATCGCAAGGATCAACGGTTATGACAATATACCACCGGTTGAGAGGGTCACATCACCTTTGGAGTCATCAATTGACTATATGGAAACCCTTAACTCACTTCGCGCGAAGATGATCGGTTTTGGTTTCAATGAGATCATGAATAACTCGCTGCAGCCGTTCGAGACAGCAAAAGCGACGGGTGAACCGGTTGTGCTGATGAACCCCCTGAACGCGGAAATGTCAGTTCTCAGAACATCGCTCATACAGGGAGGGCTCGATACGGTAAGACACAACATCAATAACGGTGAAAAAGACCTTATGCTCTTCGAGACGGGTCACGTAATAAACAAGGTTGGCGAGAGTCTCACTTCGTTTGAAAATATCAGCGAACAAAGCGCCATTTCGATCATTCTGACCGGTCGTGCCTCACAGAAAACCTGGAGCAGTGAAGAGCGCTTTTTTGATATCCATGACCTTAAAGGTTACTTGAACTCGTTGCTTGAAACTTATTTGAATACAAACAAGTTATCCTATGTGTACAACACTGAAGAGCAGGGGATATACGAGTATTCTGCCGATATCTTTGCCGGTGAAGAGAAGTTGGGTACCTACGGTAAGGTGACCGATGCTTTCGCGGCTAAATATGATATAAAACAAGTTGTTTTTTGTGCTGAATTATTCGTAAATTGCATTCAGCGAAATTCGGATAAGTTGAGGAAGTATGTTCCCCTGCTTAAATATCCAAAGATCGTCCGCGATATGGCTCTCATATTTGACTCAAACATCAAGTATGGCGACATTGCCGCATTTATCAGGAAAAATTCTTCCTCTCTTCTAAAGAGTGTTGATCTTTTCGACAAGTACGAGAATGATAAAGTGCTCGGTGAGGGTAAAGTGAGCCTCGCGTTCACTCTTGAGTTCTTTGATAAAGAAAGAACCCTGACAGAAGAAGAGGTTGAAAAAGAGTTTTCCGGATTGATAAACAAAATAACGAAACAATTCAACGCAGTTTTACGAGGAAACTGATTGAGTGACCTGACCAAGATCGACGTAATGTTCAGCGACCTTGAATCTCTTGAGCGATCGTTGAAAAGCCTTTTGGCCGACCGCAGCCGAATTAGTGAGGAGAGGAATGCCCTTGAGTCGCGGCTGACAAAGATACTTGAAGAGAACAAAGGACTCCGAAAGAGAGTGGCCGAACTTGAAGCCGAGAATGAAACCCTGAAGACGGGTTCATTTGGCGGCAGCCTTTCGCTCTTTGAACAGATGAGTGAACATGAAAAGGCGATCATGGCCCAGAAGATCAATGACCTTATTCTAAAAATAAACAGGCATTTGATCAATCTTTAGATATCAACCGGCGGACAATCGAGATGAGTGACAAAAAGAAGCTAAAAATTAAAATATTCGATAAAGAATACTCTCTTTTAGTAGATAACGAGGATCTTGCGAAAGAACTCGCCAAGTATGTTGATCAGGTAATGGAGGACACCCGCCAGGAGCTGCCCAATCAACCTGTGCAAACTGTAGCCGTAATTGCTGCTCTTAACATCGCTTACGACTATTTTATTGAGAGAGACAGAAACAAAGAGATCACATCGAAAGCTTCTGAGAAGATTAAATCGTTGAAATTGCTTCTCGAACCCCACTCCACTCACAGTCCGTCTTAGTTTTGCCGTACGGTCGGTTGATGTATACATAAAAGAACCATATGTAAATTCAATGGGATTTGGACTCCAAAGGCGTATTGCAGGCCTCAACCCGCTCGCGGGCTCACATTTATTTGTGACGGTGGAAGCAAAAAGCTCAGGGTCAATTACCCAAGATGTCATTAAAGGGTTCTTTCTTTAAATGACTCTTCCGGCCGGAACGGCTTTATACATTACGGAGACTACATTCAATGACAGATGATATCATAATCATCATTCTGATATTTTTAGCGACAACTGTTGTCTTTTTCTACCTCGGTTGGTACATAAACAACCGTTTTGGCAAGAAGAGCATTTCTGCCGCCGAAGATAAAGGACGCGAGATAATTTCAGCCGCGGAGGAGAAGGCAAAACAGATAATCGCCTCTGCAGAAGAAAGAGTCGCTCAACTTCTGAAAGACGCTGAAAAAGAAGCCAACAATATAAAGCGTGAAAAACTACTCGAGGTAAAGGACGAGTGGTACAAGAAAAAAGTTGAGTTTGACAACGAATACAACTCGAAGCGCCAAAACATCCAGAACATGGAAAAATCACTCACTTCCCGCGAAGACCAGATCGACAGGAAGATAGAACAGGTGCGCTCAAAAGAGAGTGAGATCAAGCGCATTGAGCAGTCAGTCAACGACAAACAGCGCGCCATCCGTCAGAAAGAAGAAGAACTTGAAGAGCTCGAAAAAGAGCAGAACCACCGGCTCGAGAAGATTGCGAACCTGACCGCCGAGGAA
>RHKR01000016.1 GCA_008363265.1 Chlorobiota bacterium | reverse complement strand
AGTGATCGAGTCGAACACCGGGGTTAATAAACACTTTATCCCACAGGTTAAATTTATTCTGCACATAAGCCTTGTAGCGGTTATATGTTTTTGTATCCCTCACATCATCGATTGATGACCGGAAATTGGGATTTGACCCGAGAAAGGCAAGCAACTGCGGGTCGAACTGGAAATCAAAGATCAGTGTGGTACGAAGAATATCCATGCCCACACCGGCTTCGAAAATATTACCGTTGCCCCACAGAAGATTCGATTTGGTTTCCCACGAATATTTCTGGAACTCAAATTCGGTATTAAATCTGAAGTTCAACAGATAAGGTCTGATGGTATCCGCGCTGAAATCCTTGAATGCCTCTCGATTGAGTGAGGGGTCGAGCACCTGTGAATTGAAAGCAGCATCGCCACCGTTACGGTACCATGAAAGTGTGGTCTGGAGGAAAAAATTTGCATCCGGCGCATAATCCCAGGTAAAACCCACAACATCATTTCTGGTGATATTATTTACCGAGATGCTGTCAGGTGAGTTTCTTTCATTGCCCGAGACGATATCCACTCCATCTGCGGAATAGATACCGAACAAATTGAATTTATGCCCATCAAACGGCCCGAATGTAACTTTCGCCTGCACATCGTAGAAGTTGGGGAACGCGGAATTCTCTTCAACCAGTCCCGCGCTCTTGGCAAACGGCTCGAGAAGCAGGTCATAGTAGGTCCTTCTGCTGTTGAGAAGCCAGCTCCCCTTAATATTAAAAGGGTTCTTTCCCTCAAGCACAAGATTGGCATTGGTAACAGAGGCGTTAAGACTTCCCATAATTCCGGTTCTGGTGCTGCCTTCCTTGTTTGAGACATCAAGAACAGCCGAGAGACGGTCACCGTATTTGGTCGGAAAACCTCCTGTAAGCAGCGTGATATCGGAAACTGCATCCGGATTGAACATGCTTATGAAGCCATATAACCTGTACGGGTTGAAAATCTCAACATTATCAATAATTATAAGATTCTGGTCGGGACCGGACCCCCTCACGATCAACTGAGAGGAGAAGTCGTTCGGAGCCACAATTCCGGGGAGTGCCTGGAGGGTTCTGAGAACATCTTCACCTGCGCCCGGGAGAACTTTGGCCTGGTCAGGTTCGAGGTCGAGTATACTCGTTTCCGTGTCAGATGCATCTCTCGATTTTTCCGAGATAACAATCTCATCGAGCATTACCTGGGTCTCTGAAAGTGACATGTTCGCGGTCAGGGTCTTTCCCTGCTCGATAACAACGGTTTTCTCGACGGGGGAGTAACCCACGAAAGAGAAACGGATCACTTTTTGACCCGCAGGGATACCTCTGATCTCGTAATAACCATCAAGGTCGGTAACCGCACCCAACGAAGTGTTTTTTATGGTTACGGTAACACCGGGGAGCGGTTCGCCGTCAGCGGAGACAATTCCTTTAATTCCTCCCGTTTGGGAGAATAACATAGTAGCTGTAAAAAGAATAATAGATACGATTTGCTTAAACATGGTTCCTCAACATTGGATCACTTATATGTTGTAACATCATAAGTTATCCATAAATTCCCGAGAGAGGGAATCAAACCGTCAGAAAGCCAGCGTCAGGAAATAGGAGGTAAGACCGATGTTAATATCGAAATTATCATTGTTGCCGGCAGAAGGATACCAATTGTAACGTGCCTTAATATTCAGATTGATCACTCTGAACACTTCGATCAGGCCGAATGATATCTCCGGGGACAAGCCGTTCACACCCAAAAAGTTGGTTGAATAGCTGAGGCCGGGTGCAATATAATTTATAACAGGCACTTCAACCGGGAATTTCAGCCCCGCGAAGAACCGGTTCCTGAAATCAATATCGGGGGTGTGGGCGTATTCCGCAGAAAACGCCATCCATGGATATGTGGATATCTCACTCT
Source organism: Chlorobiota bacterium (assembly GCA_008363265.1). Classification (GTDB taxonomy): domain Bacteria; phylum Bacteroidota; class Ignavibacteria; order Ignavibacteriales; family Ignavibacteriaceae; genus UTCHB3. The sequence continues at coordinate 11,612 of RHKR01000016.1, read as the reverse complement.
GAAAAACAACCAGGGGAAGTTCCTTAAAAAATGAAAACCTGTTTTGGTCCCTGAATAGAGTGAAGCCGGGAGAGGGGACGAGAAATGAGATGCCACCGAGTGTACAATCAGCAAGATAACCGAGGGCTGTGCCTTCGATCTCAGGTTCGAACGGGAGTTTGATCTCAAATTCTTCACAGGAGCTTTTTTCTCCCGAAGCATTTTCAACGTAAATAATTGCTTTCAGAATAGTGGAGGTTGCCTTTACTGACTGAATATCCGTCACAAATCTGAAACTCTCTCCAAGTGTATCGGACACCGTGAATTTTTGGTTGCCATCGAAAACCACCCAGGCTTTGACCGGTTCTGAAGCAAAAAAGTAGATCACAATCTCGTTTTTCTCCTCCTGTCTTACATATGATTCAATAACGTAGACAGAGGTTGAATCCTCTTCATACCATGAGGTTGTATCACCTCCTGTTTCATAGACCTCTTCATCGCCTGAAATACCTGAGGTATCAGGTTCCTCTTGGGAAAAGAGGGGAGTTGCAAGAAAAAGAAAGAGGATAAATAATGCTTTAATGTGCTTCATGGTGCTCAAAGGATTTTCAAAATTGAGAATCGAAATGCCTGATTTTCGAAAAAGAGAATTATTAACTGCGAAAAATAACCCAAAACCGACCATAAACTGCAAATTTTAATCAAAAAATCAAAGATTGATATTTTGGCATTAAATTCGCTTATAGATTGGGAAACAATTTATGAAAATGAAGAACATACTTTTCTATTCACCTGATCTAAGCTTTTGTGCAAGTGTGCTGATGTACTTCGAAAAGAAGTACGCAGTGACAACCACAAATGATTTTCACCAGATAGAAGTGTTCCTGAAAAATTCAGAATTTGACATGCTGATCCTTGACTCCCAACCTAATGAGAAGATAGAGCAACTAATCTGCAATATCCGGCCCATACCTATAATAATGACATATGTTTTCACGAGGAACATTCTGACCCTCGAGTCGCAGATCAGGAGTCACGTGAACGCGATCCTCTACAAACCGTTCGATTTTGAAGAAATGTCAGGCAAGATCGACATTCTGATGGCGAATTAATCCCCTTTTTACCCTTTTTATTGCCCATTCAATTTATATATTAAACCTTTCAAATACTATATTTTGTTCAATAAAATAGACAGTTGTTTGTTTCATTGAACACGATATTATACAATTTATACAAGTTTGAAGTAATTTAGGCAATTTTAACCGGGCACGATATTTGCTTGGTTAATAGAAAAAGGAGTTGCCATGAAACCGATGATCCTGATACCGTTACTTGTTTTTGCCTTTTGGGCAACGGGGTGTTACACCCAGTTTGAAGTTCAGAAGCCCGAAAGTGAAGAGGTCGAGATTGAAATTGTGGAGAAAGAGGTCTTGAACGACAGTGTCTCCGATACTTCAGTCGTAAATAGTGATGATGAATCGTATGAGATAACCATTAAAAAGCGTTACGTAATTGAAGAAGATTACTGGTCACGTCCTGTAGTCACCTTTAATCTCGGCTATGGCTACAGCTACGGTTATTCATATGGATACTATTGGGACAGTTTCTGCTTCGATCCTTACTGGAGTTGGTATTATTCTCCATACGTTTACTATCCGAGATGGGTTTGGAATCCCTGGTATTGGCATTCATGGGGTTGGTATGATCCTTACCCGTACTACTACGGCTGGAACTACAATCACCATGACTATGGCTTCTCTGGCTACAAGTACCGCGACCGGGAGATAAGTTCAATCAGGGGCAGGGATGGTGGACGTGGATCCGCAGTCCGTGGAGATGGAACTGGTGTCCGCACTCCCGGAATCACCTCAGGCGGTGATCAGGTAGCAAAACGATCAGGAGTAAGAAACGATGGTTCACGTTCAGGTGCCGGTGATGAAGATAAAGAGATCAAGAGTGAAAGAAAACGGAGTGCTTTCGATACCTGGGACAGGGATGAAGAACCCTTGGTGAAGAGAAACACGGCAAGGGATGAGAACCGGAACTCCGGTAGCCGTTCCGGAGTCAGGAACGATGATAACAATAACCGTAACTCAGGTTTTGGCACGCGTTCCGGCTCAAGGAATGACGGCACAGGTACAACCACCCGAAAAAGGGACAATCGTGATGATGAAAAATCAACCAGGGTGACACCCCGGTCGGGTAACAGGAATGACGGTTCCGGTGAGAAAAAAGGCACCCGTGCAACAAAGAAAGATGACAACAAAAGCAGTTCAGGTCGCGAATATAAACGACCATCAAGGAATGACGGTAACTCAGGCAATTCGAACAAAGGATATAAATCCCCTTCCCGGAACGATGGTAACTCAGGCAGTTCGAACAGGGGATACAAGGCTCCTTCACGGAATGATGGTGGATCGAACGGTTCTTACCGTTCACCTTCATCATCATCAGGCAGAAGCAGCGGGAGTTCAGCACCTTCGCGTTCGTCAGGTTCGGGTTCAGGCTCGGGCAGTTCCAGAAGATCGGGCTCAAGATAGGAATGGTGTGATATGAAAAATTTATTGATGTATCTGATTTTACCTTTTTCATTTCTTTGGTTCACGGGATGCTACACCATAGTTGATATGGGGCAGCCTATCAGTGAGAACCAGCTCCAGGAGCTCGAAGAAGATTATCAGGATGAGGATAATCTATACTCATTCTATTCAGAGAGATTTTACGGAGGCTATACCGGCTATCACGCTCTCCCATGGTGGTACAACATTACACCGGTTACTGTGAATGCGGGTGGCTACGGTGACAACGAAGAGCAGGATGTGGTCGTTACCAGAAAACGTGACAAAGACCTGCAGAGTCTGCGTAACCGCGATGGCGGAAGAAGCAGTGCCGGCAGCACGTCAGGCACATCCTCGACAAGAGGGAGTTCTGGCAGTTCCGGAAACTCATCTTCCGGCACGAGCACCACTTCTGCACCCGCAACAAAATCGCCTTCGAGCAACGACAGCGGCAGCAGAAGCAGTGGCTCCGATGAAAATAAAAACAACTCAGGCAGAAGCAGTACAGGGGGCGGAAGAAAATGAGACGGTTATTTCTGATATTTCTGCTGCTAACCGGATTTGTATTCGCACAGACCGTTGGTGATGCGGTCAGGCTTTCCATGCCCGGCTTTGGTTCAGGTGCGAGAGCCATAGGCATGGGTAATGCCTTTGTCGCAATGAGCGATGATGGATTGGGAATGGCTTACAACCCTGCGGGAATCGCATTAATGCGACGGTTCGAGCTTGGAGGTGGATTTAAGTACGGCGTTAATAGCAACAACACCACCTTTCTCGGTAACCAGTTCAACTCAGAGAGCTCACGGGCAGACCTTGATAATTTTACTCTGGTATTTCCGATTCCCACTCTAAGAGGCAGTCTTGTAGTGGGTACCTCTTACACATCTCATCTTGATTTCACAGGCAAATTTGATTTCAAGGGATTCAATGGGGGTAACTCATCGATGATTCAGGATCTGAACAGTTACTCTGATATTCCTTACGAATTATATCTGACCGATGACAAGTATGTAACCAAAATAAACGGAAAGCTTGACCAGTCAGGCTCCAGAACACAAACGGGTTCTGCGGGTGTCTGGAATTTCTCGGGAGCCTATGAGGCTTACAAGAATTTCTTCCTTGGTGCCACGATCGCTGTTGGTGGCGGATCGTATCAGAACAACTTTACAATTCAGGAAAATGACGTAAACGGAACCTATTCCGGCTCTGAACTCGCACCCGGGTATCCATTTACCACCACATTCAAAAAGTTTGACTACAAGACCGTACTTGACTGGGACATAAGATACTACGAGATTAAGATCGGAATGCTTTATCAGGTGCAGAACATAGCCCGTGTAGGCATGACGGTTGAACTTCCAAAGTCGTATACTATAAAGGAAAAATACCAGGTTGAAGCTTCTTCAACGTGGGGAACGGGGAGAGTGGTAGAGCTTGATCCTGCCAACTATAGAAGTGATGTGGAGTATGAGATCAAAACACCGTTCAAATTCACCGGAGGTGTCGCGTTCAATGTCCGCGGGTTGATCATTTCTGCGCAGGGGACATTTGTTGACTACACAAATTCGAGTTTTAAGGATATCTCAGGCCTCGGAAATGTTTTTACGAGTGATCTGAACCGTGAAATATCGAACACGCTGCGTTCTGTGCTCAATTACAATTTGGGAGCGGAATACACTTTTCCTTTTATCGACATGAGGCTCAGGGCGGGTTATTTCATCCAAAAATCACCTTACAAGGATGATCCGGCAGAATACGACAGGAAGTTCATGACCTTCGGTTTGGGATATCTCATCGATGGTGAATTATCCTTCGATGTTGCTTACATGTTTGGATGGTGGAAAGATTTCGGTGATAACTACGGTTTCAACCAATCGCGGACCTTTCAGGATATCAAATACAACAGTGCCGTTTTCGGTGTTTCATTCAGGTTCTAAAGGAGTGCCGCCATCACAGGACTGCTGATTAGGATTGAAGGCCAAAGTCACTGGGTTCTCCGCGAGGATGATGATTCGGTTATCCGGTGCGTCCTCAGGGGCAAGTTTAAGCACGACCTGCGGCTGAAAAGGGGAAAGATGTTCAACACTGACATCGCTGTCGTAGGTGATACGGTTGATTTCGATCTCATCGATGGTGGTGAAGGTGTGATTCATGCAGTACACCCGAGAAAGAACTTTATTTCGCGCAAAGCCCCAAGGATAAAGGGTGCCTCAGCGAGGGGTGAGAGACTTGAGCAGGTAATTGCTTCTAATATTGACAGGCTTTTTATTGTTGGTTCATTCGGTACACCACCTTTTAACAACCGTGTGATCGACCGTTTTCTCGTGATAGCTGAAAGTTCAAATATTCAGCCCGTTCTTGTGTTTAACAAGACCGATCTCGTTGAAATACCTGAGGAGCAGGAACTTTGGGAGGAACTTTACACCGGCCTTGGCTATCAGGTGTTTATGGTTTCAGCCACCGAAGGAACAGGGATCGGGGATCTCAGGAATGAAGTAATGGGAAAGAAATCGATGTTCTGGGGACATTCGGGTGTCGGGAAGTCATCGATACTGAACGCGCTCTTCCCGGATCTCGATCTTGCAACCGGAGGTGTCAGTCTGTATTCCCAAAAAGGGAAGCACACCACGGTTATTGTTAACATGAACAGGATAGACAGTACCACTTTTTTAGTGGATACTCCCGGGATCAGAGAGATCGCACCATTCGGTATCAGGAAAGAGGATCTCGCTCATTATTTTGTTGATCTTGCAGACCACCTTCAGGATTGCAAGTATAAACCCTGTACTCACCAGCATGAGCCGGGTTGCGCGGTGATCGAAGCTGTTGAAAATGAGGAAGTTTCCGTCGACAGATATGAAAGTTATTTAAGGTTACTGGAAAACATAGAAGAGGACATGATCTACTGATGACAGGCATCACAGTGGTAAAAAATATTCATTTTTCTCTTTGATTTTTCGACTGATCAGGTTATATTGCGCATATGAAAGTAAAAGTAGTTTTTCTCACACTGATTATTGCCGCCGGCTCCGTTATAGCCGGGGCTTTCCTTGACTTTTTTCATGCTAAAAGTGAAGACGGCAAGGTAAAGGTTGAGTGGAAAACCACCTCAGAGAATAATCTTCGTGAGTTCGTGATCGAACGGAGGACCCACAACACCCCGTTTACAGAAGTGTCCCGCGTTTCACCAAAAGGTAACAATTCGTATTACCTCTTCTTTGATGAAGGTGCATACAAGACAACAGACGTGATCTATATCTACCGTTTAAGAATAAACGACAGGGATAATTCATCCTCCTACTCAAGGGAAGTTTCTGTCAGTCATTCAGTTTCAGGTTTCAAAAAGACCTGGGGCAGCATAAAGGCAATGTTCCGCTAATATTAGTGTTTTCTTCCGACCTCCTCCACAATTCCAGAGTTCTAGTCCCCCTTATTGTTTTCCTTTTTTCATTCTCTTCGTGCGCGTCAACCGTCAGGAGCATTCACGGCAATGATCCCGGTACACGGACAGCTTCAAACAACACTTTAAGGCAGAATATCAGAGTTCTTCTTGATGAAGAGATAAAACCCTTCAGTTATGAAGTAGACATTAAGTCTGTTATCTCCGAAGGTGATCAGCCGGGAACACCACTCGAGGAAGATGAGGAGATATCAGTCTCAGTCTCCAAAGGTGTGGTCACTGTTTCCACATCTAAAGGTGATTTCTCCGGGAAGGTTGTCAAGTTGAAACCCGGGCTTAGGGAAGAATATCTGAATTTCAAGAAAAAGAGTTATCGTGGCGAGCTCTGGTTCACTGCTCAAAACTCAAAAATACTTGTGATAAACTACCTTGATCTCGAGGATTACCTCTTGGGTGTCGTTCCGCTTGAGATCGGACTGAAGGACAACCATTTTTACGAGGCACTTAAATGCGCCGCGGTTACAGCCAGAACCTTTGCCATCAACAGAATGTATGAGAAAAGGGCATTTTACGATGTAACAGATGGTGTTAAAGATCAGGCCTATGGCGGTATGGATGTTGAGACAGGAATCGACAGTAAGTCTGTGATCGAGACACTCGGATTGATTATAACTTACAAGGGGAAACCGGCTCTTGTCTTCTATTCCGCAAACTGCGGAGGCCATACCGAGGATATCGCAAATGTGTTTGGTCCGGTTAATGTTCCATACCTAAAAGGTGTGAAGGATGGCGACCCTCCCTATTGTGAGCGTTCACCTTCTTTCAGATGGTCTGAATCTTACACACCTTTCGAAATAGTCAGATACCTCTCGGCTGCAAAACTGATCAGTTCCACCAATTTTGCGCTGGAAAGCCTTGAAATAAAAGACCGTCATCCGTCAGGCAGGGCAAAGTCATTGATTGTGAATCTGATGGGTGAGAAGCCCCTTGTCATTCCCGGTAGCAAGATCAGGGATGTTATAAAGAGCAAGAAGGACAATTCAATCCTCCGGAGTTCAAATTTTGAGATCGAACTGATCAGGAAAGACGGCATTCTCAATAAGATCAATCTCACCGGCAAAGGCAATGGCCACGGAGTGGGGATGTGCCAGTGGGGGGCACTGAATCTCAGCAGGGATGAAGTACCATTTCATGAGATCCTTTCGCACTACTTCCCTGAGACACAACTGACGCAAGCTTATGATAATTGATATCAAAGTCACACTGGCCTCCCGTTCACCGAGGCGACACTTCCTTATGGGGCAGCTCGTGCGCGAACTGGAGACAGTCTCGCTTGATACGGATGAATCTTTTGATCCTTCGATACCTGAAGAGGATGTTGCACTGGTTTTGGCAAAAAGAAAAATGGATGATGCCATTTCCCGCGGGATCGAGGGAATCATCGTAACTGCTGATACCATCGTAGTACTCGGCGGTCACATACTCAACAAACCCGCGGATGAGGCTGAGGCACGAAAAATGCTTGGGATGCTTAGTGGAAATGAGCACACGGTTGTAACAGGATTTTCTGTGGTCAATACTGAAACCGGCAGAAGGATCGACTCAGAGGCCAAAACCAAAGTCAGGTTCACACATTTAACGAAAGACGAAATTGACGGCTATATCGCGACCGGGAGCCCATATGACAAAGCTGGCGGTTACGGCGTTCAGGATGGATACGGTTCGATCTTTATGGAGAGTATAACCGGATGCTACTACAATGTGATGGGTCTTCCGACAAATGCTGTATATAAAGCATTAAAGAAAGTTTTGAGTTGAAAAATTTCAAACAGAAGATAATCTGGTCGATTGTCGCTTCTGTTGTCATTTATCTTGGTTTTTCCATATATGCCGATCTCGACAAGGTCGCACAAGCCCTCGCTGGGTTCAGCCTTTGGCTTGTACCTGTAATACTGCTGCTGGTTTTTTCAAACTATGTTTTCCGCTTTCTTAAGTGGCACTACTATCTCGGCCTGATAGATGTTCGAATTGGAGCAGGTGAATCTTTCCTGATATTTCTAAGCGGTTTTGTCCTGAGTGTCACCCCGGGAAAAATGGGGGAGGTGCTGAAATCGTTCCTTTTGAAGGAGCGGTATGGAGTGCCTGTGGCCCGTACAGCACCGGTTGTATTCGCAGAAAGGGTTACTGACATGACAGCCCTGATGCTGATCGCACTTGCCGGAGCCTACAGTTTTAACTACGGAAGGGTTTTCGCGGTAGGGGCGATCTTCGGATTTGTCGTGATGATCTTTGTGATCTCGCACAGAGGAATAGCCCTTAAGACCATCGGAATTCTCTCCCGGATCAATTTCCTGAAGAGATCCATTCCGCACATTACAGAGTTGTACGAGAGTGCATATACGCTCCTCAAGCCGAAGCCGATCTTTTTAATGACGATTCTTAGTCTTGTCTCGTGGTTTTTCGAGTGTTATGCTTATTTTTTGATATTGAAAGATTTTTCTGTTGACATTTCACTCTTCAGAAGCTCATTTTTCTACTCATTTGCCACGGTTGCAGGTGCTCTTTCGTTCCTGCCCGGTGGACTTGGCGCCGCGGATGCCCTTTTTACCCTGTTCATCAGGTCTTTGGGGCAGTCTGAGGCTGTTGCCGTTTCATCCACTATCCTGATCCGCGTGGCGACACTTTGGTTCGCTGTTCTGGTTGGTCTCGTGGCATTCGCGCTTTTTCAGAGGCGCTCAGGAATTATAGATCTAAACAAACTTAATGAAAAGGAGGTCAACTAATGGGAGACTACAAACATGTTAAAGTTCCCGCATTCGGTGAAAAAATAACGGTGAAAGAGGGAAAACTTGTTGTTCCCGACCAGCCGGTTCTGCTCTTTATAGAAGGTGACGGCACAGGTCCCGATATCTGGAAAGCTTCACAGCATGTATTTGATGCCGCGGTCGAAAAAGCTTACGGCGGCAAGAAGAAAGTTGCCTGGGCTGAAATCTTCGCCGGTGAGAAATCACTCCAAGTTTATGGTGAGAATGAATGGCTTCCCGAGGAGACACTTCAGGCGATCGAAGAGTATCTTGTCGCGATCAAAGGACCATTGACCACACCGGTTGGCGGTGGAATCAGAAGTCTGAACGTGACACTTCGTCAGAGACTCGATCTTTTCGCGTGCGTTCGTCCGGTAAAGTACTACACAGGAACACCAAGTCCCGTTAAAACACCCGAGAAACTCGACATCGTACTCTTCAGAGAGAACACAGAAGATGTTTACGCAGGTGTCGAGTTCAAAGCCGGTTCCGCGGAAGCCAATGAAATAATCGAGCTCATCAACACCAAGTTCGGAAAAAACATCCGTCAGTCATCAGGTATCGGCGTAAAACCGATGTCTGCTTTCGGTTCAAAACGCGTTATCAAAAAAGCTATCGAGTATGCGATTGCCCACAACCGCAAGAGCGTTACTCTTGTTCACAAAGGCAACATCATGAAGTTCACTGAGGGCTCATTCAAAGAGTGGGGATATGAACTGGCGAAAGAAGAATTCGGCCATATCACCGTCTCTGAAGATGAGGTTTGGGCGAATCATGGTGGTAAGGTGCCTGAAGGCAAGATTCTCATCAAAGACAGGATCGCAGACAGCATGTTCCAGCAGATACTTCTCCGGCCGGATGAATACGATGTGGTGGCCACACCTAACCTTAACGGCGACTATCTCTCCGATGCTGCTGCCGCGCAGGTTGGCGGTCTCGGTATCGCGCCCGGCGCAAACATGAGCTATGAGATCGGTCTGTTTGAAGCAACACACGGTACTGCTCCAAAATATGCCAACCTCGATAAGATCAACCCCGGTTCAGTTATTCTTTCCGGCGTGATGATGTTCGACTATATCGGTTGGACCGAAGTGGCCCGTATGATCGAGTCTGCACTTCAGAAAACCATCTCCAGCAAGGTGGTTACCTACGATTTCGCGAGACTTATGGATGGCGCGAAAGAAGTGAAGACCAGTGAATTCGCGAAAGAGATAGTGAAAAACATGTAATCAGTGATCAGTGATTAGTGATCAGTGATCAGTAGCTGATATCAACAATTCACTTATCCGACATTTTTTTTAATAAAGGAGGCATTGGCCTCCTTTTTTTATTTGATGTGAACTCATGAACTATTATTTTAGACAGTATTATATATTTTTATTTTAAAGTAAGACAACGGATAGCCTTTGATTTTATTTCAAAATGGAAGTATATTATATGGCAGATATAAATTTGTTGTAAACCCTTAAACAAAATTGGAGGAAGCTATGTCGAGCGACAGAGATCTTAGTAAAGGATTACTCATTGGCCTGCTGGCAGGAGGTTTAGTAGGCGCCTCTCTGGCTCTGCTCTTTGCACCGAAGAGCGGCAAAGAACTCCGCAAGGATATACAGGACAAGGCGGACGAATACAAGAAAGAAGCTGAGAATCAGCTTAGCAAGGCCAAAGAAAAAGCACAGGAAGTGCTGAATGAAGGCAAGAAGAAAGGTCAGCAGATGATCGACGATGCCAAGAAAAAGGCGGAAGAGATCAAGGCTGATGCCGAAAAATTAATGAAAAGCGTAAAGGAAAAACCCGCAGCAGAGCAGGAAACCGAAAACGCATAACGATCAATTGAAAGAGTAGCTTATGTTAACGGATATTTTTCTTGTCATCCTTTATGTAAGTGCTTCGGCACTCTGTATTGCTCTCATCTTTTATTTGAAGAAGCTCACCGAAAGTGTTCAGCAGATGCAGAAAGATGTGGGACAACTAACCGACAGGTTTGAGCCGTTGATAGATTCGATGCAGTCGCTATCGACTTCGTTGAATCAGACATCCGATGAGATCCAGGAACAGCTTGAGAAATCGGGCTGGATAATTGATCAGATCAAGATGAGGCTTGAGAGTCTGTTCGGTTTTGAAGAGAAGATCAAGGAAAGTTTTGAATCACCCGTTGAGAAGCTGCTTTCAAATTTAACAACTCTGAGGGGCGGCCTTGCCGCCCTTTTCAGAGCCTTTTACTCTAAAAAATAAAGGAGATCACCTGTGAAAGATTATACTCCGGAAGCCCTCCGGAATATCGGTCTTTTTGGTCACGCCAGCGCCGGAAAGACGACATTCAACGAGCTGGCATTGTACACCGGTGGTGAAACCACCCGTATCGGCAAAATCGAAGAGGGAAATACAATTTCCGATTATACAGCAAACGAGATCGAACGCAAGATCTCAATATCCCTCTCTGCATGCCACCTTGAATGGAAAGATACCAAGCTTAACCTGATAGATGCTCCGGGAACATCGGATTTTGAAGGTGAAGTTCTTGCGGCGGCAAAAGTTGTCGATACGGGTGTTATCTTCGTAAAAGCGGTAGAAGGAATCGAAGTCGGTACCGAACACTGTTGGGATTACCTCAAAGGTGACAAAAAACCTGCAGCCATCGTTGTCAACAAAATTGACCATGAAAGATCCGATTTCGAAAGAGTGGTGGCTCAGGCCCACGAACGCCTTTCACATGGCGTTGTTGTTGTAACTTTCCCTGCAAAAGAAGGGCTGCATTTCGATACAGTTATCGATGTCCTCAAGATGAAAGCCTACAAGTACGGCGCGCTGGGCTCAAAACAGGTTACTGAAATGGATATACCTGATGATCTGAAAGCCAAGGCCGAAGAG
>RHKR01000015.1 GCA_008363265.1 Chlorobiota bacterium | reverse complement strand
GATCTTTTGAATCATAAATTATACCGGGATATGTTTTCTCCCTGAAGTTATGGATTTGAATTCCCAATCGATTGCAATCATAGACAACTTGTTCCGCTGTGTCGATCGCCTTAGTTAATTCTTCAGGATCGAATCGCTTACCTTTTGAAGCCAATAGCTCTGGAAGAGCTTCGATTACTGTGCATTTTTGTTGCTCAATTGCATTATAGTCAAGATTCCTCAAGAAAGATGGGCCAATTCCCTTAAGTTGACCGAGGGCGATCATTGTTAAATTTATCATATTTTAAACCTAGAGATTTTGAATGTTTCCGCAACCAATTCCTCCAAATTCAGGAGAAGCGCAGGACAAGAACTTGGCACCATCTTTCTTTCTAACCTTGATCTGAAAATATTTGCCACACTTTGGGCAGACCTTGTCAGTTACAACCAGATTAATTAAATAAAAGAAAGTTATGAAATATACATTTTTTGCACCCTTTTCCCAGAGTTTGTTGATCGATGTTTCAGCCGTGGCACCAGTCGTGTATTGATCGTCAATTACGATGACATCCCTCCCATCTATTGATTCGTTTTTCACCTGCAGATGAGTTTCAAGAAATTTCTGTCTATCGTATTTATGCGCATAACTTTTTGTGGAGTTGTTAATAATTCCATCCCAGAGAAATAGGCTTTCCTTTGACTGAATCGCATCTAATTTTTCCCATATTTCAACCATTTTTTTGGGATTTGATGTATTGGACTTCTCGGGAATGTAGGAAAGTATTGGATCGTTAAGTGTAATCGAGCTCTGAAATTGCGCCAGAAAATAATTGAGACCTGATGCCAAAGTCGAAACGACCTCAGGATTGCGGTTTATCTTTTGAAATTCGTTGTATATATTAAGGAGACCAAACCTGTCGCAACCACCCAATTGTTGGCGAGAAAGTGATATCACTGTTTTAGTCTTCCCACAAACCTCCGTCAAACTCAATTCTCTTGAAACTGATGATTTATCTTTGACAAAGTACGCTTCTAGACAGAGCAATTTCTGCTTCGGTTGTGATAAAATATCTTCAATTTCATTAAAGGAGCCAGCCTCGAATGTAGGTCCAGACTTCAGGGCACGGTCATGACTGCCTAAGTCATCTCGAATATCTATTGTCTTAAACTTATATAATTTGGTGTAAATTGAAGGAATCTCCAGCCCCCTGGCCAATTCTATATCCAACCATGAGTCACCGATCATAATCGCGCGACGGTTGAAATCCTTTATTTCTCCAAATGTGTTCAGAAGGAAAGTTTTTGTTTTCGAAGTATTAGGTTTGTCAGCGAGGGCTAAAAAGGGTACATCGAAGAATTCTGTAATGATGGGTTGTACATAATGGGGATGGCTGTCAGAAATTACTGCAATCTTGATGCCACTATTACTTTTAAGACGCTTAATGAAGTCAATAGCCCCATCAATCATTGGGATGCTATTTAAGTCACACTTTTCAAGGCCGTCTTTAAATTTCTTGAATACAGGTTCGGTTGTGTCTGTTAAGACCCCGTCAAGATCCAGTAAAACAAGCTTCTCGATCAATTAATCGCTCCTTGCTGAGCAGTAGCTTGACAATCTATTCAGAGTAATGAACTTTTTCAGTATTTGTTTAATTGAAGCAGGCCAATGTTCATACTGGTAAAAACCCATGTAAAATGGTGTACTGCAGTCTCCAAAAGAGATTGACAATTTGCTATTTATTGTAAATCACAATTATTTCACGATACACCAAAATAATGTATTTTGATTAAATGAACAACATTCAAGTGTATTTCACTGTTTGAATAGAGTTAGAACTTTTGTTTCATATCATTCATTCAGGATTCATCCTATGATGGCCAGTAGCACTCTCGTAGTGCAAACGGAATGGTTTTCTTCACATACGCTAAAGAAGGAGAGCACTCACTCTAGATTTACCTTCGCCCATGCAATAAATCTCTCGGCATGTTTAAACAGTTTACTCACATCGCCCTTGGTATAAATCTGACCATGATAAGAGATCATGTTCTTGTGGCTTATCAAAGCACTAAAATGATCCAATGCCTTTTGTCGCTCAGCAGTGAAGGGCATTTTATCGGAGAGGAGAGATATAACTTCGTAGTGGTTCTCACCTTTGCACTTAAGTCCGGCTTTTTTGATGGTTAAGGCATCCGCGTACGCAATTACAGAATGAATGATAAGAACACCCGCAGCATTTGGGTAGTCAAACTCCCTGGCTACTTTTGCTGCTTCGGCAAATCCATCTGCAACCTGTACAAATGAGGAATACTTCTCCTTAGAAACTTTTTTCGTGGGCGTGTGCTTCACCATGAATAATCTCCTTTAGACTCGCACCGAAAAGTAGTTTAGATTCGGTGATTATGTTTTGGTAGAGTTCAATGTTCTTCTCAAGTCCCGCTTTGAATTCCTTTTCGGTAAGCAGGATGTTCGAAACTGTAACACCGAATTTCTGTTTTACCTCCAACAAAGTATACAGAGTTCTCTTCTCCACGGTTCTTTTCTTGGATTCATCCGGAACAATGATACAAATATCCAGATCACTTTCAATATTATCTTCGCCTCTGGCCACCGAACCAAAAACGAGGATCGAAGTGGCAGAGTCTTTATAGTTGTCGACGATAATTTTATAAAGATCTCTCTTTAGCTTTCTCTCTTTTTCAAAGATGGGAATTATGACATCCTTAACGATCAGATTTTCCCGGTTCAGCGAGAAAAGATGATCTCTCCCGCCGAAAATTTTTATAACAATTCCCGCCGTCTCCAATCCGTTAAGATTCTCCACCGCGGTCCGTTGCGAAAGCTTGCTTCGTCGAGCGCATTCCCTTCCTGTAACAGGCACCATGGTCTGAGTTAGCTGTCTTAGAATACGGACGATTGAACCGTTAGAGAAAATTACATCAAGAGGGTTATTTACTGTCATTTCAACTGACTACTTTTCTATTCATATGGCTACAAAAATAGTCAATTATAATTGATCCGCAACCCTAAAAATTTCCGCTAATAGCTAATAACTAATAGCTCATCACTCATCACTCATCACTCTTTTTTCCCACAACTTGATCTTTGGCTCAAGCCATATCTGCAGTTGCCCGAAACCGTATCCGATGGCTGCTCCGATCAGCGCGCCGCCGAGGATGTCGGAGGGATAATGGAGACCGAGATATACTCGGGAAATGGCGATAAGAGTCGCGGTTATGAAGAGTACCCACTTCAGGCGGGGGTAAAGGAGAGTGAAGAAGGTTGCCACGGCAAAGTTGTTCAACGCGTGGTTTGATGGGAACGACCATGTCCCCTCGGGACCGATGGGGGTGTTAACATCCGGGAGGAAGTTGCAGGGGCGGACCCGTTCGAACCACTCTTTCAGCAGTTTCGCGCCGGTTTGGTCGCTGACGATGATCATGAGGATGACCATCACAGCGGCAATTCTTCCCCTTTTGCCACCATAGGTTACCATTATGCCAATGAGGACGATATATGTGATATACCAGCTGTTAACATCGGTGATGGTGGCGAAGAAACGGTCGAGGAAGGGGGAGCTCAGGTTGTGGTTGAAGAAGTAGAAGATCGCTGTATCGATACCGAAGAGAAAATCCATGGTGCCTCAGTTCAGAAATTCCCAGGTAATGCCGAACCGGATGTTTCGCGGCAGAACGGGGTAGTATGGTGAAAGGTAATACTTCGAGCCGAGGAGGTTCTCCCAGGCGAAGAAAAGGGTTGCCACTTTCTGGATCGTGCCCGCGACATGAAAATCGAGCTGCCCCGAAGCCGGCACATCATCAAACCACGGGGTGTAATAGACGCGGTCGATATAGAAATTGTAGTTGGTGGCTACAGTTGATGTGCGGTATGAGTATGAAATGGTGGTCTTAAGATCAAGCGCGTCGTCGAAAAGAGTGTCGCGGAACGAGACTCCTCCTTTCGCGATCAGAGTGGGGATGATGTTCTTACCTGAATTCTCGAGCTGTCTGTTGTTGTATTGCGCGTCGATGAATGCGGTGAAACTTCCGAGAGAATAGCCCACCGATGCCGCGGCACCGAAGGCGAGCTTCTTCGGATCACCCGGTGGAAGAGGGATAAGCGGGTCGATCGTTGGCATTACAGTTCCCTGATATTTCCGCTCAGTATTCGCGCCCCATCCAAGCAGAGACGCTTGAAGTGCACCCGACCTTATGGATAGCTCAGCCTCGAGCCTCGTAGTAAATGTGTTCGCACGGTTGTACCAAACCTCGAGATCGTACCCCTCGAGGTATGAAGCACCGGCACGGAAACTAACCTCTTCAGATAGCTCAGCCTTTGCCTCGCCGCCAATTCCGGGGAAGAAATTGCCGTCGTAGATGAATAATTTGCCGAAACCCGAGAGGGCGAAGCCGCCAAGTTTACCCGTAAGTATGCCTCCGGCTGATAAAGAATTCCGTTTTCTGTCACCTGACGGGATATAGCCCGCTGTGGGATCGAACCATTCACTCTCGAAATTGACCGACTCGTAATTGGCATGCACATCAGCCGCGAAATATTTTGTGTCGAAGGTGGTGCGGAAAGAGCCTCCCGTTACCGTGTAGCGCCTGTTGCTGAGAACGCGGTTCGGGTTGGTGAAGAGGGAGTCTTCATTTTGTCTGAACTCGTTCAGATTTGTCTGGTGGAAGAGCGCTCCTTCGAAGTAGCCGCTTGAACCGACAGTACCAAAGGCCTTAAAGTGCAGCCTGTGCTGAGTATTCTTCTGGTAACGGTTAAGGAAGTTAACCGGGGCGGCGCGGTCGTCGTAGAGGAAGTCGTCAACAGTTCTACCCGGGATTGAAGCCGCGAGCGACTTTGCCGAGTCGAAGTTAACACCACCGTTCAGCCCCACATCCTGCTGTATATAGTTGTATCCGCCCGCGATGTTAAGCCGGTTCGACAGGATGTACTTCAGGTTAACCTTTCCCTTCCATAGGGAGAGGTTGCTGTTGCGGTAACCGTCGTCAACCTTGTTATTGGTGAACTCGGTAAAGAGCACCAGGCGGTTCTTTATGGTCTGGTTAAACTGCACATCGATATAACCCTCGCCAACTGGTCCTTCGAAATATTTCACCCGTGAATAGGGCGCGCCCGATACGAAATCGCGTCCGGTAATTGCCACCGTCATTTGTGAGGGACGGTAAGCGTGCAAAAACCCCATATAAGAGGGGTAAAGGGATATGGTATTTATATAACCATCGTGGAGGTTATCAAAATAAAACGATTCGGTAAGCCGGTTATTCAACTCGATACCGTCTTCGAGGAACGAGATTTCCCCGTTCCCCTCGCCGTAGAATGTCACCTCTGAGGGAAGGCCGGGGAAGCCCATGCTTCTGTTGAACGCGACAGGGAAGTGTGCCGTAAGAGTGGCCCCGTCGCGGAAGTTCATCAGTTTCAGATCGTCCTGGGTATACTCCCACTTGGCTCCTTGCATCGGGAGTTGATAGACCGGAGCGAGAGTATCCGTGACCACGCTGTCACGCGGCGCGCGGGGTTTATAACCGGATGTGTCTTGGGCTGTCTTGGTTGTATCGCTGCTTACCGGCGGCCGCTCCTGCGAAAAGAGGGTGATAGTGGCCAGAAGCAGCAGCGGCAGAATGGTTTTCAATGATATCAAATAAATAATCTCTAAATTTGCAGTTTGAAAAATATCAAAATCGGATCAAAATTGCCGGATAATAAATCGCCCTTCCTCCCCGGGGGCTCAGCGCCCATCAAGTTCTTTTTAAATGAAGTGCAGCCGCATGAAGGCTCCCTTCTCATTCTGGGAAATGGCTTCACTGAGATAGTGCCCCACTTCCTGAACACGGGATTCACGCCCATTCACGCCGCCAGCGACGACAACACAGAGATCTTCGGGTTCAAGGCAAACACCCCAAAGGATCAGCAGGTACCGGCGATGTTTGTTGATTACACATCGCTCGACCATAAAACAGAAAGTTTCGACTTTGTCTTCTGTCAGGCGACACTTACACTCGGTGTACGAAACAAACTGGTAAAGGAGATAAAGAGAGTGCTTAAACCGGGCGGACATCTGATAACCACCGAGATACTCTGCAACAAGAAGCCCGCGCCTACATTCCTGAACGATATATGGGCCGACTCGGGGCAGGACCCCCTCTTCACCGGTGATTTTGAGCCGTATTACACTTCACGAAATTTTGAAGTGGTGAAGGTGGCCGACTTCAACGACGAGCTCGACGAGTTTTACATAAAATCGTACAAAATGCTCGAAAATAACCTGAAATCGGTATCAGCAGAGCAGAGGCAGAAAATTAGAAAAGAGTTCGCCGGTGAGAAGCACGAGATAACTTCACTCGTCAAGGGAGGCGCGCTGAGATACATGAACCTGAAAACGATGATCTTAAAGAAATTATGAAACTGGAAAAAAACAGTATTGTCGAATTAGTTGTTGAATCTTACGCCTTCGAAGGAAAAGGGGTTGCTTTTCTGAAAGACCCCGAAAATCCCGAAAATGAGAGGGGTTTTGTGGTTTTTGTGCAGGGCGCGTACCCCGGCGAGAGGGTTCGCGCGAAACTTGTGAAAACCAAGAAAAATTATGCCGAGTCGGTTCTCGTTGAAGTTCTGGAGAAGTCACCACTGCGCACTGAACCGGCCTGCTTCCACTTCGGTGTCTGCGGAGGGTGTAAACAGCAGGACCTCGCCTACAGCGAACAGATCCGACACAAACAGATGCAGGTTGCCGAGATATTTAAAAACATTGGCGGGATAACCGATATCCTCCAGGAACCCGTTGCCGGGGCAGAGAAGCAATATTATTACCGGAACAAGATGGAGTTTTCCTTCTCACAGAAGCGGTGGCTAACACAGGATGAAGCCGGTAATCCCGGTGTTACCAATCAAGGTTTGTTCCTGGGACTCCATGTACCGGGCGTTTACGACAAGGTACTCGACCTGAGGGAGTGCAAGCTTCAGTCGCCGGTCTCCGAGGAGATCGTTGCCTTCACGCGTGAATATTTCACTGAAAAAGGGCTGGAGGCATATTCGACCAAAACACATACGGGTTACCTGAAAAATCTTGTGATCAGGCAATCGGCTCACACAGACGATCTGATGGTTAACCTCGTTACCGCCCGCGAAGAACAGGCTATCGCCTACAATTATGCCTCTTTGCTCAAAGAGAAATTCCCGCAGATAACCACTATAATTAATAACATAAACGCCTCAAAGGCGCAGGTTGCCAAGGGAGAGTATGAAATCGTTCTCCATGGCGAGGGGAAGATACAGGACAAAATCGGCGGGTACAACTTTGGAATCAGCGCCAATTCATTCTTCCAGACCAACACACTGCAGGCTGAAAAACTCTACGATGTAACCCTTGAATACGCTGAACTGAAGGGGGAAGAGATAGTTTACGACCTCTATTGCGGCGCGGGTACGATAACCATCTTCATGGCGAAGCACTGCAAAGGGGTTTACGGCTTCGAGGCAGTTGCCGACGCGATAATGGATGCCGGGGTAAACAAAGAACTGAACAACGCTCCGCATCTCCACTTCTATATGGCAGATCTTTACAAAAGCTTCCTCCCTGTTATTGCCGGCAACAACCTGCCGAAACCGGATGTTATCATTCTGGATCCCCCGAGAAGCGGCATGCATCCCAACACACTTTCGGATGTTATCACGCTGAAGCCGAAGAAAATAGTTTATGTAAGCTGCAACCCGGCCACACAGGCGAGGGATGTGAAGGAACTGCTGGCCGCCGGGTATGAACTTACCAAAATGAGGGCGGTTGACATGTTCCCAAACACCTGGCACATCGAGAATGTGGCGCAACTGGTGCTGAAACAGTAGCCTTAAGTTATCAAATCAATAAGTAAGCGTTATTATTTTGATAATGCTCCTGGCATCTTATCTAAGCTGTAACTGATTTAATTTCCTCGATTTAGAGCTGTTTTAGGCCTTTTTATTTTTGGTACGATTGTTGAACCATTATTGATCATTTTAATCAAATGGAGATACAATGAAAAACAAGGCTTTACAGCTTTTCGTGGCTGCACTTCTGATGGCGGGAACGGTTTTCGCTCAGGGTCAGCCGGTTCTTCCGTTCGACTTTGAGAACGGTACCCTCAATTACACATTTACTGACTTTGGTGGCGGCCAGGCCACAAGAGTTGCCAACCCCGCGCCCGGCGGCATTAACACTACCGGATTTACCGGCAAGATGGTTAAGAATGCCGGCGATCCATGGGGCGGTTCGTGGATCGCTATGGCGGGAGATATCGATTTCTCGACCAATAAGATCTTCAAAGTGAAGGTTTTTATGCCGGTAGTCGGTGCAAGATTGCTCCTTAAAGTTGAAAACGCCACTAACGGTGGTATCTTCTTTGAACTTCAGGATACATGTACCGTCGCCAACGCGTGGGAAGAACTGACCTTCGATTTCAGCACCATCAACACTTCCAATACATACTCGAAAATGGTTTTCATTTTTGATCTTGGAACCGTTGGTAACGGTGGACCGAACTTCACCTATTATTTTGATGAGATCAGACTCGTTTCCGGCGGCGGGGGCCCAACCCTCACCCAGATGAACCTTCCTGTTACCTTCGAAGATCCTACTGTTAACTACGGACTCGTTGGTTTCGGCGGTGCTGAGCAGTCAACCATCGTTGTTGATCCTACAAACGCCAACAACCATGTTGGAAAAGTTATCAAAACCGCAACTGCCGAGCTTTGGGCAGGAACAACTGTCACTGCAACAGCAGGCGGTCAGCAGACCGGTTTCTCGGCAAAAGTTCCTTTCACCGCTCAGGAGAAGAGAATGAATGTCCGCGTCTGGTCACCTCACGCCCCTATCCAGGTGAGACTAAAAGTTGAAAACTACCAGAACGGTGCCGTTTCATGCGAAACTGAAGCAACCCTCGCGGTGGCAAATGTTTGGCAGACCCTTGTGTTCGATTTCGGCAACCATGTCTCAGGAACAACACCTCTCGATCTTAACGCCTACCTGAACAAGGCTTCGATCTTCTTCAACTTCGGTGTAACAGGTGCCATTGCCGGTGAAAGAACCTACTATTTTGACGATGTGAAGTTCGGTGTCGATGTGGTGCCGGTTGAACTTTCTTCGTTCAGCGCTACCTCTTCAGCTGACGGCGTTCTTCTCGAGTGGGCAACCGCTTCAGAAACCAACAACCGTGGCTTCGAGATCGAAAGAAGCAGCGGAAACGAATTCTCAACCGTGGCTTTTGTCGATGGCAAGGGAACAACTACCTCCACTTCCAGCTACTCATATACTGACGCTGTTTCTGCCGGAAAATATTCCTACAGACTGAAACAGATCGATTTCGACGGTACAACCACCTATTCGAACACTGTAGAAGTTGATCTTTCACCTGCCTCATACAACTTGAGCCAGAACTTCCCGAATCCGTTCAATCCAAGCACTGTTATCCGCTACGCGATGCCGGTTGCAGGAAATGTAACTTTGAATGTTTACAACGCTCTCGGCCAGAAAGTTGCCGAACTCGTTAACGGATTCATGCCTGCCGGCGAGCATTCTGTTAATTTCAGCGCGGCAAACCTGACTTCAGGAGTTTACTTCTATGAGATCCAGGCCGGTGAGTTTAGATCGATGAGGAAAATGATCTTAGCTAAATAGCTTTTAGCGATCAGTTATTAGTCCGCCGCGGCGGATTAGCGATTGCAAAATCGTTGAGACACACCCAATAAGTTGAGGCTGCCTGATGAGGGCAGCCTTTTTTAATCCTTGCCAATAGACGCCCAAAAAACCACCGAGCACACAGAGATCACAGAGATTTGATTATGAAACCTGAGATATTCGAGACGGTTTCTCTGAATTCTCTCCTCAGTGTGCTCAGTGTGCTCTGTGGTTGACTACACCTTTCTGAAGCACACCAACCTTATTATAAGTCGCCGAGGTGCTGAATGAGCGCATCCCACAGGCCGAGGCCGCCGAGGCTGTTGGTCATGATCACAATGCCGGAGCCGGTGGCGCGGTCGAACTGATGGTAGCACTTGAAGCCGGAGCCGTTCGAGCCGCTGTGGTAGTGGATATCACCCGTGGGTGTCTGATCGATCGCCCAGCCGAGTGAGCGGAAAGTTTTAATACCGTTTTTCCCTCCGGGTCTTTTCTGCGGTTCGCGGGAGGGGGATTCGACCTGCCGGGCCAGCATTGTATCAATTGTTCCGGCAGCCAGGGAAGCATCACCAGGGCGGATGGGTGACATTACATCGAGCAGGAAATGTGCATAATCCTCCGCTGAGCAGTAGAGTGTATAGCCGGCGTTGGCGCGGGAGTAGCTGGTTTTTCTGATGAAATTCCCTGAAGTGTCGTGTCCTGAGGCGATGCGGGAGTCGAATTCGGGGGTCCAGATGAAACTGCTGTTCGTCATGAAGAACTGCGAGAAGATGGTTTCTGCCGCCAGTTCATCAAGGGTTGTGCCCGTTATCTTTTCAACCACTTTCTGGAGGAGGTACATCCCCTCGCCCGAGTACTGAAATTTGGTGCCGGGCTCAAACTCGATCGGGAGGTAGCCGTTTTCCTCATCATCACCCGGACGCCAGTTTGGAAGGCCTGATGTGTGAGTAAGGAGCATTCGTGGGGTTATCTTCTTGCGCCACTCCTGTCCCTGGAACGCCGGGTCATCGAAGATGGTCCAAATGGGTTCATCAAGTTTAAGTAATCCCTCTTCCACCAGTTTCATCGCGATGTAGGCGAACACAGGCTTACTCATCGAGCAGGCCTCGAACATCGTTTTATCCGTCACAGGTTCGCCCGTCCTGACATCTGTTACGCCAAAACTCTTCGACCACGCGATCAAGTTGCCTCTGATGATCACGCAGGATACTCCGGGGATATTATACTGTTTCTGAAGGAGGGGGATCAGACTATCAGCGGTTGCAATTACCACCTCGATATCAGGGACTCCGTACGGCACGGGCTCAAACTTGTGGGGGACTACAGTGTCGTTCTGGGCATGCGTCGCGATGGAAGTCAGCAGAAACAAAGCCGCGATTTTAAGTTTTTTCATCACTTTCTCAGGCTCCTTACCTCTTCCGGTAAGAACTTCGTGCAGCCGGGGTAATCGCCGTATTTGAGAGTTTCGGCGAAAATCTCCGGCATGCCCCCCGTGTGGAGGAAGATGACAGGGAAGTCGCGCTTTAGCACACCTTTCCGGGCCAGATCGAAGAGTCCAGCCATCGCCTTGCCTGTATATATCTGATCCACTATCAGTCCCTCAAGAAGCGCGCAGTCATCGGCGGCATCGCGGGCGATCTTTATATGCTTCGCGTACTCCTCATGGTAGCAGTCGTAAACGTGGAACGGCTTTTCGGCCAGTGTTTCAGGCTGTTTCATCAGCCGGGCGGTGGCTTTCGCCAGTTCAACCGTTCTTGATATTATATTTTCTTTTGTCCTCGATACACTGATGCCGTAGATATCCGCGTTTGGAAAGAATATCGCGGCGCCGAGCACCACACCCGCGAGCGTTCCGCACGAGCCTACGGGGAGGAATATCTGTACCCTGTCGTCATCAAGCTGAAGAGCCAGTTCCTGCATCGCGAGCACATAACCCATCGTTCCCCGCGGGGTTGACCCTCCGAGTGGAAGGGCGTAGGGCTTCTTTCCGGCCGCCACCAATTCATCCCGCCATGCAAGCTGAAATGTCTCCAGGTCGTCATCATCGTCGCTGCCGTTTATATAGCGGATCTCCGCCCCGAAAAGGGTATCGAGGAGGAGGTTTCCCTTCAACTCGCTGAAATCAGCCCCGCCGAGCACAAGCTTCACATCCATCCCCAGCTTCCGGGCCGCCGCCGCGGTCATTCTGGCATGGTTCGACTGCTGTCCGCCCACCGTGATGATCGTGTCGTAACCCTCCGCCACAACATGCGCGAGCTCGAACTCTAGCTTCCGGGCCTTGTTGCCCCCCATCGCGAGGCCTGTGAGGTCGTCGCGTTTGATAAGGAGTTTTTCCAGTCCAAGATGTTCCGCCAGTTTGGGTGCCTGTTCAAGGGGAGTGGGGAGATTTGCAAGTTTCAGACGGGGGAGTTTGCTGAACATTTCACGCTCGTAATTTTTGTTAATAACTGAACAAAATTAACCAATTCATGGAATAACAAGGCGCGGCCGGGGGGAGGAGTGTGCGAAAATCCGGGGAAAATTCCCCATCTTTGTGTAATTGAATTCGTAAATCATCAGGTAAAGAAAATGATCGAGAAAGCCAAAGGCCTCTTTGAAGGAATAAAGCGCCATACTTCACTCACACAAGCTGACCAGGAGAAGATCGCGGCATATCTTACCGCAAAAACCATCAAACGGAAGCAATACTTCCTGCATGAAGGGCAGATCGCCCGCTCCGCCGCGTTCGTTCTCAGCGGCTGCATGCGATCATATTCGATCGATGACAACGGCTTCGAGCACATCCTCCAGTTCGCCCCGGCCAACTGGTGGATTACCGACATGTACAGCTACATTTCTGAAAAAGAGAGCAACCTGAACATCAACGCCCTCGAAGATACCGAAGTGCTGCTCCTCACCCGGCGCGACCAGCTCGCCCTCTTCGACGAGGTCCCCGCCCTCGAACGCTATTTCCGCATCATCACCGAGAACTCCCTCGTCAACAGCCACCGCCGCCTCCTCGACAACCTCGCCCTCACCGCCAAAGAGCGCTACCTGAAATTCTGCAGCGTTTACCCCACCCTCATCAACACACTCCCGCAAAAACAGATCGCCTCCTATATCGGTATCACGCCCGAGTTTTTAAGCAAGGTGAAGAGTGAAGCGATGAGGGAAATGTGAAATGTGAAATGTGAAATGTTATCCACCTTCGGCGGAGAGGAATGTTTTAAGGGATTCCGGAAAAATTACATCTATGATACTCTCTGTGTTTAGAGTTTGGGAAATGAAGGAGACGGGAGAATAAAAATCAAACCTGTTCCGGAAAAAAGAAGAAACCCCGACTCTTAATGGATGAAACACAAAAACACAAAAGAGAATAAAATGAAAAATATCGGCCAAATCATCAAATCACTTGACTTCACAAAATACTCGGAATATTTCACAAAAGAGAAATTCGAGGAATTCATCAGATCGTTCGGACCAAAGCTGAAGTTCATAAGACCTCTCCTGCAACTCTATTTCTGCTTCATCGATCCCAAAACCCCATTCTGGTACAAAGCTCTCGCGGCCGGCGTCATCGGGTATGTGATCCTTCCTTTCGACCTGGTGCCTGACCTCCTCCCGGTTGCGGGTTTTGCGGATGACGCACTTGCGGTTGCATTCATGATCGGACAGGGCGGTGCCCTGATAACCGAGGAGCACAGCAGGAAAGCTGATGAAGTTCTCAGAAGACTCTCGGGTGGAACCTATCACCTTGACCTTTAGGATCATGATCAACACTTTCTTAAACTAATCAGGTTTTAACAGTAATGCTCGATTTTATTCTTAAAAACGGCCACAAACTGATCCCCAAACGGATGCTGGCCATGTTTGTACTCCACTTCGGAACCGGGTTGCTTCAATCAAAAGGCAATCCGGTTGCCGCGTTTAATTATGCTGCCAGAAGATTAAAGCTTATGAAGTAACCTAACCCCCGTATTCGTAAGCCTCTATTTTACCGCTATTTTACGGCCTACTGCAGTAAATCTCCCTCCTGTTTATATTCCATTCATTAGAATTCAAAATATTATTAAAAAAAGTTAGAATACCGTTTGTCAATAAGGATAAAATTCTTATTTTTCAGGTATAAATT
>RHKR01000506.1 GCA_008363265.1 Chlorobiota bacterium | reverse complement strand
GGTTTCGGACGTGCACCGGCGAGCCTGAGTCCGTAGATACCCTCACCGGCCTTGCTTTTCTCCTTGAAGACCATTATTGTGCCTTCCCTGCTGTCAAAACTTAATTGCAGGTAGCTCTTTTCAGGATTCTGGGTGTTCGAAACCGGTATCCCGTCATCTTCCCACTCGGCTTTTCCTGAAGCACTGAACTTCTGCGCGAATATCTCGGTCTTGTTGTCACGTCTGTCGAGCCATGCGACGTAAACCGAACCGGAGTTGTCGCCATCCAGAACCTGCGAGAACTGACGTCCTTTGATCTTACCGATCGAACTGCCGTTCGGACCCCATAGCGCACTCCCTTTTTCATCAAATTTCTGAAGGAAGATATTCTCATCCCCGGCAGCTTCGTTGATCCAGCTAAGCACCACATCGTTCCCGCTCACTTCAGTGGCAACCGGAGTGGTGTTTACGCCCTGATTGGCAACCGCTTTTTTACCGCCGTTGCCCCACTTCGCGTTTCCGCGAGATGATATCAGCTGGTGGAAGATATCCTTGTTGCGGCCCGCGGTTTCCCATACGAGATAATGGTCACCGCTTTTAAGTGTGACTACATTCAGCGATCTTACCATCCCATCAACCGTGGATATGATATCGGGATCGGTTGATTTGCCTGAGGAATCTACAAGGGCGAATTTGATCAGGCTCCTTCCGCCCTGAATATCAACCCAGATCACGGCTGCTCCCAGATCAGGTGCCGCAAGCACCTGCAAATTCGACTTCTGCGTGTTACTTTCTTCCACGATCACGGGATCTTTGTGGTCAAGTGTCCCGCGTTTATCGATCCGGTTAACCGCAACTAAATGTTTTGAACCGTCAACTTTCTCTATCCAGCCTACATTGGTGCTGGATTTACCGTCGAGTGAAACGGAATATTCGGTTATATTTCCCTCCGGACGTGTAACTACCACGCCACCGGGCTGGTCGGTCCATGAAAGCGCGATCCTTGAATTGGCCTGCTGAACGAAGAGTGCTTTCTTGCCGGGTTCAATTTCTTCTATCCATGCAAAAGATATCTTCGCACCCACGGATGCAGACACTTTGGGAATCGACTGTGAACGGAAATACCCCTCTATCTCAACACCGTTGGCATTACGGGCAACAACGCCCCTCATGTCGTAGTGATTGAGTAGAATTCTGTCCCTTCCGCCGGGGACTTTATCTTCCCAAACCAGAAAGAAACCTTCACTTCCGTTTCGTACAAGCACAATTTCCTGAGGTGAAACAGAAGCTGACACGATCTGCTTCGGTGAGTTGGGATCGGGGTTCCATTGCCCGAATAGATTCAGCGGGAGCAGGATCGCTCCCAAAAACACCAGTTTTAGTATTAATTTCATTGCTGTCAACTCCTACGCTACGATGTTGAAATCTTCATTGAATCTGACGCTCACCAATTTGGAGACGCCTTCCTCCTGCATTGTTACGCCGTACATTGTGTCGGCGGCTTCCATCGTTCGCTTGTTGTGTGTGACCACAATAAACTGAGTGTTCTCGCTGAATTCTCTTACGATCTTTGTGAATCTGTCGATATTCGCATCATCGAGAGGAGCGTCAATCTCGTCAAGGATGCAGAATGGCGATGGTTTCACAAGGTAAATTGCGAACAGCAGCGCGATTGCAGTTAGTGTTTTTTCACCACCGGAAAGCAATTCGATGGATGTTGGCCTCTTCCCTCTTGGTTTGGCCACAATTTCGATCCTTGCCTCGAGGGGATCAACGCCCTCTTCGAGCTTCAGGTCGGCCTCATCTTCCTGCCTGAAAAGGCTGCGGAATATCTTCTGAAAGTTTTCCCTTATCGCCTCAAAAGTCTCAAAGAAGAGGTTCTGAGCCGTTGTGTTTATTTCTTCAATAGTTTTTATCAGATCTTTTTCGGACTGGATCAGGTCACTCCTCTGTCCGGCAAAAAAGTCAAATCTTTGCTTCTCTTCGTCGTATTCCTCGAAGGCAAGAAGGTTAACAGGACCCATCTGATGCAGCTGGTGTTCTATCTCCCTGACCTCGGTTCTCCAGCCATCAAGTTTTTCGAGCTCTTCCTCGGTGGGCTCAACGGGCTCCACTTCGGTTTCGTATTTCTCGTTTATCCTCTTTTTCAGGTTGCGGATATTTATGGTATACTCGTTGTACTTTAGCTCGGAACGGTGAAGCTCTTCGCTGATGGTATCCCGTTTTTTGCGCAGAGTGGTCTTTTCCTTGTCAAGATTGTCGAGCTCAGCCCTCTCCTGAAGGTAAATTGCCTCGATCTCTTTTTCCTTGCCGCGGAGTCCGTCGCGAACACTCTTCTGCTCCTCTAGATCAAATTCGTTGTCCTCGATCGTGCCGGTAAGGATATCTATCTCAGCCCGTGCGTTTTCGATATCCCTTT
>RHKR01000505.1 GCA_008363265.1 Chlorobiota bacterium | reverse complement strand
CGTCATGCAGGTCACTCAGCGCGAGCTGGTATTCACCGGTTTTCAGATTGCAGTAGGCCCGCTCGATATAAGCAGAAGCGAATTTGCGGTCTGAGGCGATGGTTTTCGAGAAAAATTCCGCGGCAGTGAAGTAATCCTGCTTCAGCATCCAGATCTCTCCGATCTTGAAGTAGATGGCATAATTCCCTGGATGGATATTCAAGGAGGCATTAAGGCTTTCAAGTGCCGTTTTGTACTTCCTGAGGCCGATATTCAGTTCAACGAACGAGAAGAGGGAAGATAGATTAAGTGGATCCAGTGCGATCGACGTACCAAATGCATTTAGTGCGCGTTCAACACGGTTCAGCCTCTCAAGAATCTGTCCTTTGAACATCCAGCCGTCAGAACATTTCGGTTCCAATTCGAGGTATCTTTCAATAGAGTCCATCGCGAATCCGTAATTATTAATATCACGGTAGCAGTGGGCGAGAAGATAAAGTACTTCCGAGTCTTCGGGATCAAGTTTTGCCGCGCGCCGAAGGAACTTGATCGCTTTATAATATTTTTTGATCCTCTTGTAGATGATCCCATAAGCAAAGTATATCCGGGGGTCGTTACGGTCGATCTCATAAGCAGCACGAAGGTAACCTGAGGCTTCCTTCAGTCTGTTCATGTGGATACAGACCATCGCTTTTTCGATCAGGATCGAAGTGTTGTTTGGATTAAGGGATTGCGCTTTGCTCAGGCTTCGATATGCCAGAGCGGGCTCGTTCATCCTGAAGAGACAGAAGCCCGCTCTGTAATAATTCTCGTAGTTGAATGGGTGAGCCGAGATAAGATCTTTCACTATTTCGAGAACTTCCTCGTAACGGAAGTGGTCCAATAGAATTTCGATCGAGTTATCGATATACTTTATCGAATCTTCCTGAAGTTCACCCGAGAGGATAAGTTTACATCTTTCGACGATCTCATTAATATCATTGTCACTGAAATAATCCTCGCCAAAACTAAAATCATTCCTCTCAATATCAGACATCTCGTTCCTTCAATAGTTAAAAATTACCGGCAACTCAGTTATTCTGAGCGAGCACCATGGTGATCTTATGAGCTGCATCAGCGAGGGTTGAAGCAGGAATAAGGCTGAGACCTGATTCGTTCAACATCTTTCTTGCTTCCTCAGCATTAGTGCCTTCAAGTCTAACGACGATCGGAAGGTTGATATTGATCTCACGTGCTGCAGTGATCACGCCTTCAGCAACCCTGTCGCACCTTACGATACCGCCAAAAATATTGATCAGGATCGCTTTTACGTTCGGATCTGAAAGGATGATCTTAAATCCGTTCGAAACGGTTTCCTTGTTTGCGCCACCGCCCACATCAAGGAAATTGGCAGGTTCGCCGCCGGCCAGTTTGATAATATCCATTGTTGCCATTGCGAGCCCGGCACCGTTAACCATGCAGCCGACGTTTCCGTCAAGCTTCACATAATTAAGGTTATAGCGAGATGCTTCAACCTCGAGCGGGTCTTCTTCGTCGATATCGCGGTATTCGTTGATATCTTTATGGCGGAAAAGGGCGTTATCATCGAAGTTCATTTTCGCATCAAGGGCCATCACATCACCTTCCTTGGTTACCACCAGGGGGTTGATCTCAGCAAGTGACGCATCGGTCGCGGCGTATGCCTTGTAGAGAGCAAGGAGGAAGTTGACTGCATTTTTGTGTTGGACACCACTGAGGCCGAGCGCGAAGGCGATCTTTCTGGCCTGATGGGGGCGAAGGCCCAAACCAGGTTCGATAGTCTCTTTGATGATCTTTTCAGGTGTCTCTTCAGCAACTTTCTCGATCTCCATACCACCCTCGGTAGAAGCCATTAAAACATTTTTCGAGATTGCGCGGTCGAGTGTAATACCGATATAAAGTTCTCTCTCGATGTTGATGCCTTGCTCGATCAGAAGCCGTTTAACTATACGGCCTTCGGGCCCGGTCTGGTGTGTGACGAGGTTCATTCCGAGAATTGCCTTGGAATATTCGTAAACTTCGTGGAGCGATTTGGCAACTTTAACGCCACCGCCCTTGCCTCTGCCTCCGGCATGTATCTGGGCTTTGACCACCCAGACAGAACCGCCGAGTTCTTCCTTCGCAACCCTGACCGCATCTTCGGGGGTGAAGACGGGGTACCCTTTCGGTACGGGGACATTGTATTTTCTCAGGATCTCTTTCGCCTGGTATTCATGGATCTTCATCTAAAAACCTGTGATATATTGAGTAAAAAGGGGAGCGGTTGCTCCCCGCCAATTATGATATTTTCTCGCTCATGGTTTTGGCCTGGAGGAAGAGGAGAAGGTAGTCTCTTCCGCCGGCTTTCGAGTCGGTACCCGACATGTTGAAGCCACCGAAAGGATGACCACCAACCATCGCGCC
>RHKR01000504.1 GCA_008363265.1 Chlorobiota bacterium | reverse complement strand
CAGGGAGGTTCTTCCTGGTGGATTCTGTGTAAAAGAGGACATTAACCGCGGGTTTATAGAACCTGCTCATTATGTATACCTGTGAGTTTTGCCCGCTCACAAGGTGAAAGAGTATGCGCATTTCTTCCTCCGTTTACAGCGTTTTTGCAAAGGTGACATTCTGAACCCTGCCGGGCTTCTGGAATGTGACCTTGAGAGATACAAATGCGCCGACAGGCAGACCCGCGGCATATTTGGCTTTGAAGGTCTCCGTTTCCAGATCCTTGTGCAGAATGCGGCAGAGAACGAAGGGTGCCTCACCCCCTGTAACCACTGCAGCCATGTTTATGGTATCTTTCAGTTTTAACTTTTCATTGGCTTCCTTCAGTTTTGCCGTCTGCTCTTCGGGGGAGAGTATCTCAGGTTCAGGGGCAACTGTAGCCTCTGTTTCGGCCACAATCGGTCTCTGGGGTCTTGGGTCTGCCGTAAGGTCTGTACCGATCCTGATCCATCCAAGCATCGATTCCGGCACCATCTTGCTTTTAGCCGTCAGTCTCTTCGACTTGGGAAAATGCTCAAGGTTGGGGGCATCGAACTGTTTACCTTTGATCCTCGGAACCCCGATCCGTGCATTCATGAACATCTCTTCCAGGTATTTTCTGTCCGTTTTAATAAGAGTGCTGAAGATCGTGATCGAAAGAAATCCGGAGCCCCAACCTGTCTTAAGGGTTCCATTTGTAGTAGCGAATGCTTCTTTATAGAATTCATCCAGTCTTTGGATCACCTCTTTTGAAAGCCCGTTCTCTCCCATTGAGTAGCGAAGATCCCGCAGCCACTCCTTTTCATTGTTCAGTACTTTCTTAGTCTGATCTTCGATAACTTCAAGGAGCCCTTGGTATAGTGCATTCTCGAGTTGTTCTTTGGAAAACGCGCCGATCTTTACATTGAATAACTTCTCGATCTTATCCTCGAGCCCGCGCCACATTCCTTCGGGTTTCCTGCTTTCAGAAAGGGCTTTAGACAACCCTTCCACATCAACGGAAAATTCGAATTCAAGAAGTGTGCCGGCAGGGATAACCTCCTGAGGATTGGTCTGTGACTGAGGTTGTTTTTTCCTCAAATAGAGATTTACCGGGTAGACTTCAAGATTTACGGTATTTCCTTTCTGAGGAATATGCGCGTCAGAAAACCTGAAGAATCGCATAATGCTGAACCGCGCGGCATCGAATCTTTCTCTGCCTGTCGTCCTGCAACTAAAAAGGAATGTCATCAGGGCGTCATCATTGTAACCTACTGTAGGGTTGCCGTATCTGTCCCTGCCGGTTTTTTTGCACTTTCGGAGCACGTCTTCCCTCTCCTGCGGGGAATATTTTCCCCATGCATTTGCCGCGAGCGCGGTTTTAATCGCACCTTTCAGACTTGAACCCGGAATGATGGGAAGTGAGGAGGAATCCTTGATCTGTTCATTTATTCTGGTGTTGTTCACCAGTCCGTATGGAGCTTCTGCTTTGTAGAGCGTTGCGCCTTCAATTATTTTGTGAATTAGGGTGTTATCACGTAATTTCGACTCGCAAAAATTTTTAATATCGGTACCCTGTCTTATCAGGCTTTGAGTTTTATTTGCCGGTTCGTAACCATGGTTACCCGCGCGCTCCATCCCGAATATCTTTGAGTCGATCCAATCGGCGAACTTTTCCGGTGCGTCAGGATGTTCCGCAGTGATGATCTCGAGCGCCTTGTCAAGGTGAATCCTGTAGATCACGCCTTTCGATTGTATATAATCGAGGGCTTCAAGATCATTCCCTGTTGAAACATGTACGGGAGTTAATGTTTTTAGCTTCAGTTTCATAAGATCCTCGCGGGCAGGTTGAAAGCTATGCCTGATTGATAGACACTGAATTGATTGGGCTGAGTTACATCCTTCACCTTTCGGAGAATTCCATAGCCATTTTTATTCATTGCGGGGAATGTGGCGCCCTCTCTGAAAGAGATAACTGACTTCTTCCAGAAGTCGTTGGTGTTAAGATGTGCAGAGCTGACCTTTCCCTTCCTGGTTTCCATCTCGTAGAAACACCTCCCCGGGTTGGCAGAAAAATATTCCGCCTCGGCGCCGGACGGGATGTAAAGCGACAGTGAAACGAATCCCGTAGCATCTTCGACCCCGGGTACCCGGTAATCATCAACGGTTATGTCGAAATGGTTCTTACCTGTGGAAGAGTCCCCCATTAAGCCTGTATGGGAATAGTACCTGAGCACGGCTTCTGCTTTTGCTATGTATTCCGGCTCGCCATCCAGAAGGAAAAACAGACCTGCCTGGTGAGCGTAAATGTCGTCACGGCTGTATAGGCCGCCGGGCCCTGATCCTTCAACATTATCCGGCAGGTTGGTTGAGGCAGTAAGCCTGTTTATGGAATTGTGGATCGT
>RHKR01000503.1 GCA_008363265.1 Chlorobiota bacterium | reverse complement strand
TTGAAAACGGGCCTTCGGGTCAGTGGCACGCTCTGAGCAGCAGGGACTGACTCAGACTTTTCTTCATCCTCTTCACGGCCGAGGCTTTCCCGGATCTTTTGTAATCCTGCGAGGAGCTCATCGAGATTTGAAAATCTGTCAGATGGTGTTTTACTCAGACAGACTCCGAAGAATTCTTTCAGTGCTGTCGAATTCTGGAAACCCCGCAATTCCGTAAAATTCAATTTTCCGTTGATTATCTGCTCTTTAGCCTTGTTCGGGTTTACGTCATAGAAGGGAAGAGCGTTTGTGATCAGACGGTAAAGAAGGATTCCGATCGAGTATATATCCGATCTTACTGAAGGATTTCCTTCGCTCAGCAGTTCGGGGGCAGAGTAAAATATCGAATCACTGTAAAGCCTTTTGCCGTATCCTTTTATGAAACTGAGGATATCGACATCAAGAGTGGCGAGCATGTAGGTGCCGTCATTTTTCTCGATCACAGCTTCAGGTGTGATGTAAGAGTGAATAATGTTGAACTTGTGTAGTTCGCGCAAGCCCTGGATGACCTCTGTCACCAGTTTAAGGCACCGGTCGAGGTGTATGGTTTTCTTTTCAACAAGAATTTCCCGCATCCTTTTGCCTTCGGTAAAACCCCATTCCACCAGGATTCCGTCATCGAATTGTTTAACCGTGGTAGCGGCCGCCAGGTTTGTGTGATTGGCTATATTTTCATATTTGAAAGGGATAAACTCATTTTTCGTGGGAAGGAACTCCACAATTCTATGCTGGCCTTCAGGATCGGAAACCTGGAATACGAATTCGGATAGAAAACCCCAGGGGAGAGCCTTTTCGAAACGGTAACCGAGTGAGTTGATCGAGAGAAGCATATTTACGCAAAAATCTGTATACTCTTTGGTCAATCCCCATTTCCCTGACATCTTTCGGACGATCATCATCTCCGAATCACTGAACTTGTTATCGGCGAAGAAAAGAATGAGAAGATCTATCAACTGCTGTTCCTTGGGTTGGATCAGTTCTTTGAAGTCGTTCTCCTTGCACCATTTTCCGTCATCTTCAAAAATCCAATGGCTTCTTAGACAACTGTTGATAATCTCAACCAGATTTCCCGGCAACCCCTTGGAGACCGCAAAAAGAATGTCACTTTCCTCTTCCGTGAAGAAGCCCTTTCCCAACACTGGGGAAAGCATGTCATCCGGAAAACTCCTGTCCAATGGGTTGAGGTGGATCCGATCGATCTTGCCTTCTTTTATTTCATTGAAAATCCAGACAACCGCGTCCTCTGAGCTGCTTTCATTTTCGTTCATTTCCAGAATGAAAACTCCCTTGAATCCAACCGGATCGTAGATAATGCTCTCGATAAGTTTTAGGGAATACTTATCAAGGTACTGGGCATCGCTGATGACGAAGACCGCGGGTGTGCGCCACGTAAGCCGCTTAAGAAATGCCCTGTATCTCCGGAATTTTTTAACTTCTTTCTGTCTTAACGTACTTTCATCTTCTTGCTTCATACCGCGTGCAACTTCGGCCAGTTGGATCAAGGCTGAAGTAACTCCGAAAATTTCAAGAAAGACGTTTAAGAGGGTGGAGAGAAAAAGCCGGTACTTGTCGTTCCTGACTATTTGGTTCGTTATTGAAATGAAAGCATTATACGGTTCTGTCTGTGACTTTATGGTACACTGAAAACGGAATACATTCTTTTCCGAGGAGAAGTGCGGAATACGGGAAGAAATTGTCAGATCAGACAGAAGTGACTCAAGAAACTTCTCGATCAGGGCGGTCTTTCCCGACTTTTTCTGACCGCTGATCACCCACACACTTTGCTTGTCTTTAAGTGTGTTTTCACGGAAGTTTTTTAATAGCTTGGAAAGTTCTTCTTGCCTGTTAAAAAAAGGTATTTCCATCTTTTGAACCTGTTATTTTTTACTCCTGATGGACTTTTAATCAGAATATTTTGAACAAAACTGCTGATCATTTCCTGTCGAAATATAACATTTTTCTCTTCACCGCAGAACACTTCGGGCTGATCCAACATAAATAGTGTAAAAAAAATGCTCCTCGGAAAATATTTAAAGTATCACGCAGGAAGTAGTAGATATGAAAATTTGTACTTCCTGAAAATATGGTTGAACTCTCTTCACCCGGTCACCTCCAGAACTGTCGCTGATATATACGGTCCTGATCGCAATAATAAAAAGGCTGCCCCTCTCGAGACAGCCTCCTGGAAGACGGTTTTCAGATTAAAAATAGGTTGGATTAACCTCTAACCACTAACCTCTACCCACTGTAAAACATCACTCCCCACTCTTAACCAGGTATCTCTTGATCTTCTGAGTGGTGGTTTTCTCGAACTCTTTTTCGCGGACGTAGAACTTCTTGATCTGTTTGTAAGAGGCGAGGTGCTT
>RHKR01000014.1 GCA_008363265.1 Chlorobiota bacterium | reverse complement strand
CTTCAACCAACCCTTTCCACAGCCTGGAAACTTCTTCTGAAAAACATTTATGCCATGGGCGGAAGAAATGTGAAAGAAGAAGGCTTCGAATTTGATATCAAATATGAAGTTGACGGCGGTGATCCGCAATCTGTTTTGGGTGATCTCAGGCTTCTTAATGCGCTTGGACTCGATCTTGTAGGCCCCAACAAACTGCCACCGCCGGATGGCAAGTTTGACTTTAAAGCTGGTATCACTATCCTGCCTGAGACAGGTGAAGTTATTTTCCCGACACTTCAGCCGTTCGGACGGAATCTTCCGAGTACTGTCCCGAACAGCGATTCGATAAAATATCTCGCTGTCTATGATCAGTCACTCACATTTGCAAAACAGGATAAAGTCAAGGATAAATGGATACTCACCGGAAAGTTCTCCGGTGAGGCTTCTTCGACCTATCAACTCGGCTTCAACGTTGTAGAAAATTCTGTGAAGGTCTTCCTTGATGGAAGGCAGTTGAGCCCCGGTTCCGACTATATCGTCGACTACAACATCGGACAGGTGACCATCCGAAATGCGGCAGCTCTTGTTCCCGGAGCGAAGCTCAGGATAACATACGAAGAGAACGATCTTTTCCAGCTCGCTTCAAAAACCCTCTTTGGTGCCAGAGGTGTACTTGATATTTCGAAGAAGACCAAACTCGGTTTTTCGGCTCTTACCTTGTCTCAGCAGACACTTTCAGACAAGGTTAGAATCGGTGAAGAACCACTCAGCAACTTCATCCTTGGCCTCGATTTCCAGACCGCGCACGATCTGCCTTTCCTTACAGATCTCGTGGATGATCTCTTTTCGACAAAGGAGATGTCAACCTTTACTTTTACCGGTGAAGCTGCCTACATGAGTCCGGATCCCAATACCAAGAAAAGTACGATTGAGAGCGATGGCGGGAAATCGATCGCCTACATCGATGACTTTGAAGGCGCGAAGAGAACCATTCCGGTAGGTATAACCTATGGTGCATGGAAAGATCTTTCTGTTCCTGACAGCCTCACGGCACTTTCCGGGCTGTCAAGACTTGAGAAGATGAAGTACAAGGGGAAGTCATGGTGGTTCAATGTTCTGCCTTCCGACGTTATAGTTACGAATATCTGGCCAAACAGATCAACTGTGCGGGGTGAAGAGCAGGTAACAGTGCTGGATTATGTTTTTCAGCCCGACACATCCGGAACATACAATTACGAGCCGAATTTTTCTGATCCCACCAAGTCGTGGGGTGGAATGATGAAGACACTCTCTTCAACCGCTAACAACCTCGTGGATGAGAACATTGAGTTCATCGAGTTCTGGATGAATATCAGATCGGCCCCTGTCAATTCGAAAATATATATCGATCTTGGGAAAATTTCAGAGGACGTGATCCCGAACAACAGACTTGACTCGGAAGACAGACCACCCCAAAACGAGTTGATCGATGAAGGCGAAGATACCGGTATAGACGGCTATTTCGATGCCACCGAGCGTACTGTTTATAACAGCCAGAGGGGTGACCCGAGTAACGATAACTTCGGATTTACCAACTCAGGCGTATTCAATCTTTACAATTATTTCAATATCAACGGGACCGAGGGTAACGCCCAGCTTACAGATATCGGTCGTGTACCTGATACAGAGGATCTTAACCGCAATGGTGTACTGGACCAGGCGAACTCATATTTCAGGTATGAGATACCAATTGACACGAGTACAAGCACAAACCCCTATATAAAAGGTGGTGGTGGAACCAATGCCGGCTGGTACCTTATTCGCGTACCTTTGAAAGATTTTAAATTCGAAGTGGGAAGACCGAGTTTTACACTTGTTGAGTATATCAGATTGTTCGTTACAGGTGCGAGCGATCTGGTTGCCCTCAGGTTTGCCGATTTCAACCTGGTGGGTAACCAGTGGAGAAAAGCGATCGAGAGTGATACACTTCTCTCTGTTTCCGTGGTGAATGTTGAGGACAATCCAAACTATTTCTCACCGGGAGGTGTAGCCCGTGAAAGGGACAGGAGCCGCCCTGACCAGGAGATCTACCGCAATGAGCAGTCACTCGATCTTATCCTCAATGGCCTGCCACCCGAGCAGAGCAGGGAGGCCATAAAGTACCTCTTTAGACCGCTTGATGTTTTTAACTACTCGGAAATGAAGCTTTTTATACATGGTGACTCTTCGCAGATACCCGGAGCGGTTGCATACCAATACCAACAGGGAGTTTATTCCTCCGAGTTTTATTTCAGATTCGGAACTGATACCAACAACTACTACGAATACCGGCAACCGGTTCTATCAGGCTGGCAGGAGATCAGTATTCTTTTCAGTCAGCTCACCGCAATCAAACAGGCGCGGGACAGCGCGAATGTGATCTACAGGTTACCGGTTGAGGGCAAACCAGGTCACTACTATGTTGTAAAAGGAAATGCGACCCTTACCTCGGTGAAATTCCTGAGTGTGGGAATCAAGAATACCTATCCGTTTTCGAATATAGCAGGCGAGATCTGGGTTAATGAGCTTAGAGTGGTGGGAGCTGATAATACTCCCGGCTGGGCATACACCGCCTCTACTTCCATAAAGTTTGCTGACATTCTTACAGTTAACGCCAATGTGA
This sequence comes from Chlorobiota bacterium, assembly GCA_008363265.1. Lineage (GTDB taxonomy): Bacteria > Bacteroidota > Ignavibacteria > Ignavibacteriales > Ignavibacteriaceae > UTCHB3. The sequence continues at coordinate 11,328 of RHKR01000014.1, read as the reverse complement.
GCCAGACCGATCCATATTTCCACCGGCTAGCCGACAGATTCGGAAGCAGGATCGAGAGCAGGAACTGGGGTGTATCAGCCGACCTCGATATCATGAAATTGCTTCCGATCCCATTACCCGGCAGTAATCTCAGAGTAAACTATTCAAGAACAGAGGGTGTCGGTGACCCTCTCTATCTGCCGGGAACCGATATAAAAGTTTCAGAGGCGGCGAAAATCCAAAAAGAGAAGCTTATTCAACAGGGAGTCGATCCCGCTCAGGCTGATCTCGCGGCCCAGCAGATTGTGAGCGATGCACAAACAGTGAATGTTTCTGATACATGGACGGTTGCAAATGTGCAGATAAAGATACCCTCCGATTTTTGGGTTATCCGTGATATATTTAACAATCTGACTTACAACTTCAACTATAACAGTTCTTTCAGCCGAAATCCGACCACGCTGTCCTCGAAGAACTGGCTCTGGAATGCCAGCGTGAATTACGGAATAACCCTCAGCCCTGACTACTTCTTCGAACCGGGTAAGATACCGTATCTCGGTGAGCCTGTCGCGCTGTTCACAGATTACAAAGACGCGAGAATTTACTTCGTTCCGCAGAATATCACCTGGAATATTTCCGCCAGAAGGTCATTCACTCTGACTCAGACTAGAGCAATAGGTCAGGCACTCTCCCAGGAGACCATCTCGAGGGATTTTACTGCGAACCGCGGTTTTAATTTTAACTGGAAAGTTACCGAGAAAGCACTCATCAACCTTTCTATCGCTTATCAGGCTGATTTCGCATCCTCCCTCACTTATCTTGAGACCGACCAGTTCAATAATCCGAGACCGGAAGGTGCGATCTGGGGCGATATTTTTAGCGGTCAGTTTTTCGGTCAGGATTTCCGCTACAACCAAAGTCTTGACTTCAAAACCTCGCCCCGTCTTCCTTCGATAGGAAAGATAAATGAGTTCTTCCAGATCACTGCCGGTTACAATGTGAGATTCGGATGGAACAACGATTTCCGTCAGGCACAGGTCGGTAGAAGTGCAGGATTCCAAAACAGAACCAATTTTGGTATCAGGCTCAGGCTTAAGGCCCTCACTGCACCATGGTTTGAAGAGGCCCCCGCTGCTCAGAGCAATCAGCCTCAGACCACCACACCGAAAACAAGGACCCGCTCCCGCGATCTCGATGAACCGGGCGAGAAAAAAGAAGAGGCTCCAAAAGAGGGTCAGACTGCAGGCAACGAAACAGAGTCTGCACCCGCTGATACAATGCCTGCCGTAAAGAAACCTTCGATACTTACAAATCTTTGGGGCCTGCTGAAGGATGGTCTTCGGATACTGATATTCGATTACGATAATATCACAATGGATTTTTCAAATGATGTAAGTGTATCAGCGAATGGTATCAGAGGTTTCGGTAACGGTTTTAAGAATTTCTGGGGTCTAAAACAGAGTAATGACGAAGGTCCCGGCAGAATGTTCATCCTCGGTTTGGACCACAATATCGGACCCCGCGCACCAAACGCCAACCTGACGGATAATTATTCTGAGAGAAACAATATTGATATCCGGACATCAAAACCACTCTGGGAAGGTGCCAAGATCGATCTTTCATGGAAGGTGGGTTGGTCAGTGAATAAATCGACCACGATGCAGAGTGACAATAATGGCGATCTGTTCATTCAGAACATGTCCTCGACCGGTAACACGACCAGATCATTCTTCACAATGCCGCCAGTATTGTTCCTTTCGATCTTTAAAAGCGGGATCAAAAGGGTGGATGAACTTTATGACAGAAGCGCAGCCGACCCCGCAGCCAACCTTTCATCGGCCTTTGTTAAAGGATTTGAATCTATGCCGCTGCTGGCAAGTCTGGGTCCACTTGGCGAGTTTACCAATTACATTCCCAGACCGAACTGGCGTCTCACATGGGACGGACTCGAAAAGCTGGGAGTTTTTCAGGGTTTTGCCAAGAGGGTATCAATCGATCATTCTTACTCGTCTGAATATACAGAGGGATGGAAGATTACTCCTGACGGAAACAAGGTGGTTCAGACCCAGAGAATAAATTACAGTTTCGCGCCTCTGATAGGTTTGAACATCACGTTCAATAATCTTTGGGGTGGTAACTTTACCGGCAGGGTACAATACAATACCAGAACATCGTATGATCTCGGGACCTCTACAAAGAATATCACCGAAAACTTGAACAGGGATATCGGCATCTCACTGAACTATTCGAAATCAGGATTTGAGATACCTCTGTTTGGACTGTCGCTTAAGAACGATATCGAGTTTAGTTTCTCATACACCAGCACCAAGAACTCAACGGTCCAGTTCGATATGGAGAGATTTACGGAAGAGGGTATCCCGCAGAACGGAACAACCACTACGACGATCGAGCCGAGGATAAAGTACGTTATCAGTTCCAGAGTTACACTGGCATTGTTCTACAAAAGGTCAGACACAACTCCAGAGGGTGCTGCGCGAATTCCGCCTACCACCAGGAATGAGGCGGGACTGGATATAAAAATTTCGATCCAGTGATCAGAACCGGCTTACCATTTCCGGATTGTCACTCAAGATGAAGGGATAATCAAGGTTCATCGGCAATCTCTCCAGGCTATCAAAGTCGTTGATGGAATAGGGTATTATCCCAGGTGCTTTCGTATAATACGATGCATATTTTTCATCGAGCATTTTGTACTGGATGCATAAATAACCTTTTGATTCGGTGATAATATCCAACAGCCTTCCTCTGACAGGACCGTTCAGAGTATGCTCAAAATCCCTTTTTGTGGAAACAACTCTTCCCGGGACGTTCTCCCGCTCATTATACTCTTCAAAGAAAAAAGTTGTGTTCTTAATCTCCGCCGCCGATGGTGGATTTGCAACAGATGCGAGTCCGCTGATCACATGTTTTATTGCGTTGCTCGTTAGAAACTCTTTCATGAGGTCGAATTGGAGCCTTGAACTGATGTAATTATGGCTGAAACAAAGGGGAAGATGGGGATCGATCCGGTGAATACCAAAGAGAACTTCCGGCAGCCATGAAACAACTACAACATTTTCATTCAATCCACGGTCTTTGATCAGGTTTAATATCTTCTCCTCTTCACCAAAATCCTTTATGTCTACAAAAATTTTGCTTTGCTCCTGTTTCATTGAGGAGAACAAGTCAAGAGCTTCCTCCAGGGTCATTAATGTTTTGAGACGGTCAGACCCCCCGAAAACAGATTCGATATCCAAAAAATTATTGCTGACAAGATCGACCTTTCTCCCTCCGGAGGTTTGGCAGTATCTGTCATGATTTATAACGGGAACACCATCAAGGGTCAGCCGGACATCAAACTCGAAGGCGGTCACCCCGGCGTTGAGAGCGTTCCTGAATCCTTGGAAAGAGTTCTCCCTTTCGCTGAATCCACGAAAACGGTGTGTTACGATTTTCATTCGATTACGTAAATTTAAAAATGTGTTTTTTCTAATTGCTTAAATATAGGCAGAAAAAGTTGTCAGATAAAAAGAAAAAGTTGACCGGTTGGCTTATTCTTGAAGTGGTATTGATAATGCTGCTTTTCGTGACCATACAATACGGCAGGTATTTCCTCGCGTCGGTGGTCGCGGTTAAGCTGTTGTTCGTTTCGTTCAGGTACTACCATCTGCGCCGGCTTTTGGAATCCTATTCTATGTTCCGTGTTTTCAAACATCTTCCTGATGAAGGTACTTTCGAAGGGCAGACTCCTGTGCTGTTCGAACCCAAAAGAAGAAAAAAGGGGGTACTTCTTATACACGGATTTTCATCCACGCCCAAGGAGTTAAGGTCTCTTACCGAAATGTTGCAGATAGAAGGAATATCCTACTACACACCGGTTCTTACCGGATTCGGTCTCGAAGATGTTCACCTCCTTGCAGTGGTCAGGGAGCAGGACTGGATGCGGGATGCCGTGAATGCCTATGATGTATTTGCCGCCAACTGCGATGAGATAACGATCGTAGGTAACTCTATGGGTGCTTTGCTTGCCTGCCATGTGGCCTCCAAGAGAAAGGTCGACAAACTGGTACTGACAGCACCTTATCTTCTGGTCAAGAAAAAACACAGTTTCAGCAAGAAACTCCTGATCGACAGTCCGTTTGCATGGCTACTCAAACTCTTTAATCCATATGTAAGAAAAGGCGGGAAACCCGAGAACACCGGTGTACACGAGCCGGATCCAAGATTTGCGTACGATGTGGTACCTGTTAGATCGATTGAAGCCCTTTGGCGCCTCCAGGACAAAGTTCAATACGAGAACATTCAGGCCGGGAAAACACTTGTTCTTACTGGTAAAAAAGACAATACTGTTGAGAATGAGACGATGTTCGAATTCCTTAATAGCAAGGGGATGAAGTATGAGAAAATCGAACTTGAGGGTTCAGGTCACTTGGTATTCAGTGGTCCTGATGCCCTGGATGGTGTAAAGGGAATACTCAATTTTATTAAGAACTGATCATTTTTTATTCTCATGTAACCATTTCTCCTTCAGCAGGTCGAAAGCAGAAGAGGGGATTATCTCCCCGTTCATAAGACGCTCCCGCATTTGATCGAACGATCCTGCAATGTCACTATTTCTAAAGAATGAATCGTAGAGATAGTCTTTGATCATAAACTCAACCCATTCAACATTTTGGGTTCTTCTCCTCTTTTCAAAAACCCCTGACGACCGTGTGGTTTTCTCAAATTCTTCGACCACTGTCCAGAGTTCAGGTATCCCTTCACCAGTTAGTGCGGAGGCTGTGTAGGCCTTCGACTCCCAACCCTCCGTGGCAGGGTACAGGTAATGAAGTGCTGCTGAGTATTCTGCTTTCGCCAAAAGTGCTTTTTTCCTGTTCTCACCGTCAGCTTTATTTATCAGGATCGCGTCACATATTTCCATCACTCCTTTTTTCATCCCTTGGAGCTCGTCACCACCTCCGGAGATCAGTACAAGCAGGAAGAAATCAACCATCGATCTGACAGTTATTTCGCTCTGTCCCACGCCGACGGTTTCCACGAGTATCACATCGTAGCCGGCGGCCTCGCAGATCGTGATCGACTCCCTGGTCTTTCTTGCGACACCTCCTAATGTACCGCCTGAAGCCGAGGGTCGTATGAAACAGGCGGGATTTCTTGATAGATTCTCCATCCTCGTCTTGTCACCAAGAATGCTTCCTTTGCTGATCGAGCTTGAAGGATCGACTGTTAGAACGGCAACTTTGTGGCCCTGTCCTATCAGATACATTCCTAGAGATTCGATCAGTGTGCTTTTTCCGGCACCTGGCACACCGCTGATACCGATTCTTACCGATCTTCCTGAATGTGGAAGCAGAGAAGCGAGTATATCTTTTGCGCGGGCCTGGTGTATCGAAGATGTACTCTCGATCAGGGTGATCGTTTTCGCCAAGCGGTTGCGGTCGTTCGCGAGCACCCCCTCGACAAGTTCTTCATTGGAGAACTCCTTCCGCTTGAAGTGTTTCCTTTCCTTGGGTGTGAAAGGTGCATCAACACCCTTTACAACGCGGATTGCGAATTCATCACCGTGTTGTTCGGGTGTCCAGTCAGGTTTGTATGAATTTTTGTCTTCGTTCATCGTTCCGGTATAAAAAAGGCTGTATCATTGAAACAACTTGAGGTCATCATTAATTCCAACGATACAGCCAATATGGAGAACAGCTTACTCGCTGAATCTTCTCTGAACCTCTTCCATTATTTTCTGAGCAGCCTCAGGAATCTTCGTACCGGGTCCGAATATGGCGTAAGCGCCATGCTCGTAGAGGTACTCATAATCCTGCTGAGGAATTACACCGCCAACGATCACGATGATATCCTCGCGACCAAGTTCCTTCAGTTCTTCCATAAGTTTTGGAAGAAGTGTCTTGTGTCCAGCGGCGAGTGAACTCATACCCACACAATGGACATCATTTTCAACGGCCTGGCGGGCGGTCTCTTCAGGAGTTTGAAAAAGGGGACCCATGTCTACATCGAAGCCCATATCCGCGTATGCGGTTGCGACAACCTTGGCACCCCTGTCGTGGCCATCCTGTCCCATTTTTGCTATCATAATGCGTGGCCTTCTTCCCGCGACAGCGGCAAAATCATCGGTCATTTTTCTGACAACCAGAACGGGATCGTTGTTGCTCATTGCATACTCCTTTGAATAGACGCCTGCGACGGTTTTGGTTTGAGCCTGGAATCTGCCGCAGACTTTTTCGATAGCCATGGAAATTTCACCGAGAGTTGCCCTCGCCCTGGCAGCGTTAACCGAGAGTTCGAGCAGGTTGCCTTCACCACTTAAGGCGGCGTTGTATATGGCGTTCAGGGCTTCTTCAACCTTTGTGTTGTCTCTGTTCGCCTTCACTTCCTGCAGCCTTTTAAGCTGTGAAAGCCTTACTGCAGTGTTATCCACTTCGAGAATCTCAATGGGTTCTTCGGTGTCGGGTCTGTACTTGTTGACTCCAAGAATGGTTTCAGCTCCACTGTCGATCCTTGCCTGCCGGCGCGCGGAAGCCTCTTCTATCCTCAGCTTAGGTATCCCGGCTTCGATCGCTTTTGTCATTCCTCCGTAAGATTCAACCTCAAGGATGTGCTGCCACGCCCTTTCAAGGAGTGAACGGGTGAGAGCCTCGACATAGTAGGAACCACCCCAAGGGTCGATCACTTTGCAGATGCCGGTTTCGTCCTGGAGGTAAAGCTGTGTATTTCTGGCGATCCTTGCCGAAAAATCAGTCGGAAGAGCGATGGCCTCATCAAGTGAATTGGTGTGAAGCGACTGCGTATGACCCAAAGCCGCAGCGAGTGCCTCAATGCAGGTTCTTACAACGTTGTTGAAGGGGTCCTGCTCTGTAAGGCTCCAGCCGGAGGTCTGTGAGTGGGTCCGGAGTGACATCGACTTTGGATTTTTGGGATCAAACATTCTGATCAGGCTTGCCCAGATCAGGCGGGCTGCCCTCATTTTCGCCACTTCCATGAAGTAGTTCATCCCCTGTGCCCAGAAAAATGAGAGCCTGGGAGCAAAAGTATCTATATCCATCCCTGACTTTATTCCCGTCCTGACATATTCAAGTCCGTCAGCAAGGGTATAGGCCATCTCAAGGTCTGCTGTTGCGCCTGCTTCCTGCATGTGATAGCCGGAAATGCTGATACTGTTGAACTTGGGCATCTCTTTTGATGTATAGCCAAAAATATCCGCTATGATGCGCATCGACATGGCAGGGGGGTAGATGTAGGTATTCCGGACCATGTATTCCTTAAGAATATCATTCTGTATCGTTCCGCTCAAGAGTTCGTGAGACACGCCCTGTTCTTCAGCCGCTACGATATAGAAGGCCATGATCGGGAGGACTGCTCCATTCATTGTCATCGAGACTGACATCTTATCGAGGGGGATCGAATCGAACAATATCTTCATATCCTCAATTGAATCGATCGCCACACCTGCTTTACCAACATCTCCGATAACGCGCTGGTGATCGGAATCGTAACCGCGGTGAGTGGCGAGATCGAACGCGACAGAAAGACCCATCTGACCTGCAGCAAGATTTCTACGGTAGAAAGCGTTGCTTTCTTCTGCAGTGGAGAATCCCGCGTATTGCCTTACAGTCCAGGGTCGCTGAACATACATTGTAGCATACGGTCCACGCAGAAAAGGGGGAATACCCGCAATATAGTCGAGGTGTTCGGCATCCTTAATGTCGTCAAGTGTGTATAATGTCTTTACAGGAATTTGCTCCATGGTGTTCCAGATAACTTCTTCGGGATTTTTCCCGGTTTCTTTGATGAAGTTCTCTTTCCATTTCAAGTATGCATTATCAAATCCGGGGGCTTTAAATCCGGCGTCAGTAAATTCCGGTCGTTTCATTTTGCAACTCCCGTTTTTTCGAAGATTGAAGAAATAATTTGAACCACATCCGCACCAAGGAAGATAAAATCATCGATTCCTGATCTTTTATGGTCATCCACCTGATCTTTAGGGTAACCCGCAAGTATGCAGAGAGAACCGGGAAGCGCGGATCGAATACCGGTTGTGAATTCAGGCACCAGTTTGGGGTAAGTGTCGTCCGTTGAGCATAGTACGAATACTTTTGCTCCTGATTCCTTTGCAGCTGCAATACCGTCGTTGATGTTATCGACAGCCCTTCCATTGATCACCTCGCAACCGCCGGCTTCGAAGAATCCGCGTGAAAAGTCTGCGCGAGCTTTGTGCTGCTTAACCGGGCCGATATTAAAGAGATAAATCGAAGGGAAAGAACCTGTCTTCGCTTTGTGTGAAGCAGACCTTAAGCGCAGCCTTTCGAACTGCTCAGCCGGTCTTTCAATCACCAGAGTTTGAGAAACAGTAACTTCCGAACTGTTTTTTATGTGGCTGAATATTTCACCGAGTGTGGCTCCTTTAAGAGCGAGTTCCGCGGCAATGTCAATCTGTTTTGTAATGTCGCTTTCGTTCTTTGCCTTCTCCAGGTCTACAAGTATTGAATCGTGATAACCGGATGACCCCGAAACCCTGAACTTCTGAAGCCACTCGGCACGACGGTCATAGATCTCTTTGGGATCCGGCTTTGTAATTGTCCTGACCTCTTCCTTAAGATTGGCATACTGATTTACACCAACCATAACCGATCTTCTGGAAGCCACATCCTTTATTCTCTTCACGGCAACGGTATTGATATCGTTTACGATCTTACCGGAGAGCAATGCCTCGATGATTCCACCCGCGGCTTCGATCTCTCTGAAGCATTGCCAGGCCTGCTGTGCAAGTTCGCTGCTGAGGGTTTCGATATAGTAAGATCCGCCTGAGGGATCAGTAACATGATCAAGGTGTGATTCTTCGCCGAGAATTAGCTGGGTGTTTCTTGCTATCCTGTTAGCGAATTCATCGCTTTGAGTGAGCAAGGAGTCGAACGGGACTGTTTCGAGAACATTAACACCTCCATTGACCGCCGAAAATGCCTGGGTGGTCACCCGGAGCATGTTCACATAGGGATCAATGGTGGAGTGGTAGTACTCGGACGTCTTTGCGGCCATAAACTGAGGTATTGCCGGATCTATTCCCAGTTGGGAGAGTAATTCGGTAAAAAGCAATCTTGATGCCCTGAACTTGGCTATCTCCATGAACAGATTGGTACTTGTACCAAATCTGAAGAAGAGTGCCGATGCTGCAACCTCAGGTGCGATTCCTTCTTTCTGCAGTCTGTGGATCATTTCCACAGCTGATGCAATAGCGATACCCAGTTCCTGGACAGCTGAGGCACCACTTCCAGCATATACAGAAGCATCTATTCCTGCAGCCCTTATCCCGGATCCTTTGCCATGAAGGTAGTTTATAGTTCCGGCAATATGGGTATAGGCTTCGTCTATTGTCACGGGAATCCTGCCCGTTTCGAAGAGCATTGCAACCGGATCAGCATAAACCGCACCGGATACTGCAGAAATGTCTGAGCCTTCTCTATTCAGCCATGCTGAAAAGAGAGACATGAACGCAAGGGGAGTGGCACCGGTATTTACGAAAAACGGACATGCTTTTGGATCTACACCTTTCCATGCACGGGAAAGACTTCCGATGCCGGAGATTGAAACCCCATCCTTTCCGGTTTGTCCGATCTCTCCATAGTCGGCATCCAATCCTGATCTTGTGGTCAGATCCAGGGGCAAGACAATGGCGTTCTGCCCTTTATTCAGAGCATCGATAAGCAATTTATTGTAATTTTCAGCCAGTGGGTGAGACAGGCTTTGTGCAATCAACCATGCGCCGTTCGCGTTTCCTGACGCTGTTGAACCTCTGAGTTGTCGGAGCAGGCCGGGGAATTGGTCAAGAGCTGGTAGTTTTTCGAGGTGTTCGCGGGTGTAGATGGGCTGAAGGTCGATGCCTTCGTAGGTTTTAGTGACAAGTTTTTTTTCAAAGGGGATGCCTTTTAGATCAGCCTCCGCAACCCTCTTCCAGGCAGCATGATCTGACGGGGCGAAGACTTCCCTTAACTCTAATTTTTCAGGTAATCTCTCATTCATATAAGGTGTCTCGAATTGATATTGTAAAAAAATAAATCTTCGATATTGTAAAATACATAATTAAATAGTCACAATTCGGGCAAAAGGGGAACATTTGGCCCACAGAAACGTTTAATTAAGATATGGGCCTTTTTTTGAATAAATAACGCTTGATCAATTGCTTATATTACAAGTTTGATAAAAACATTTGGACCAGAGATTGATAACCAGACTCAGGAAATTTATGAGAACACCTCTTTTCGTGGCAGTAGTATTTCTATTCATCTTTTCATTCAATGCTACCGTCTGCTCTCAGGGAACGTCAGTAGACACAAGTAAAAGTTTAGTGCCTGAAGAGAGGCATTCTTCGGCAATGCAGCTTGTGTCGATGTTCATCGAGCGATACCATTACAGTCCCAAGGAATTCAATGACAGTTTGTCATCGTGGATATTGAATGACTATGTGAAGTCTCTCGACTTTCAGAGGATGTACTTTCTGAAGCCGGATATAGATCAGTTTGAGGAATACAGGTTCGTTCTTGACCAGAATATAGGCACCGGCAATCTCGAACCTCCATTTGAGATATTCAAGCGATACAGAGACAGAATGAACACCAGGATACAGTACGCCCTGACTGTTCTTTCAAAGCCGGTTGATCTCACAAAGAATGAGGAAGTGAACCTGGACCGTGAGAAAGCCCCTTATGCAAAGACAGAGAAGGAACTGGATGAACTCTGGCTGAAAAGGATCAAGTTCGATATTATCGGACTGATACTCGGAGGCAAGGAAGAGAAAGATGCCCGCGAGGTGCTTGAGAAGAGATACAAAAATCTCCAGAAAGCGATAAATCAATACCGGGCAGATGATGTATTCCAGATTTACATGGGTTCAGTGATGGAAGCGATCGACCCGCATTCATCATACATGTCACCGAAAACATCACAGGATTTTAATATAAACATGTCGCAGTCACTCGAGGGGATCGGTGCAACTCTCACATCAGAGAATGACTACATCACAATAGTGCGCGTGGTTCCGGGTGGTCCGGCCTCGAAGAGCGGTCAGATAGACGATGGCGATCGAATTATCGCTGTCGGGCAGGGAGATGACGGAGAAATGGTGGACATTGTAGGGTGGAGAACTGATGATGCTGTTCAGCTGATACGTGGTGCCAAGGGAACCGTTGTAAAGTTAAGTATTCTGAAGAAAAAAGATGGCGCGAATGCAATCCCCGTTGAGATCAAGCTCGTAAGAGAGAAGATCAAGATCGAGGAACAGTCGGCCAAGAAAAAGATAATTGAGATCAAGGAAGACGGAAAATCTTTCAAGATCGGTGTAATAGA
>RHKR01000013.1 GCA_008363265.1 Chlorobiota bacterium | reverse complement strand
AAAGGCATCCCCGAATGGAGATCGTAATAAAAAACCCTCAGAGTGAGGATTTTGAATCAAAAAGTAAAGCTGAAGTGCTGGCTGAGATCGAACCACAGGTTGCGGAAATGATGGATGAGCACCTGAAAAAGCGAAAATTGTGGTTCCCGAGTGACTTTCTTCCGGCTGACGAACAAATGAGTGATGATGAACTTAAAAACCTTGAACTGCTGCGAGAGAGAGCCCGCGGGATCGATGACGCTGTAAGGGTCTCTGTAACCCTGGGCTTGCTTACTGAAGAGGGTTTGCCCCACTTCCATCGTCTGATCGCCACCTACCTCGGTGATGAGAGCGTCTGGAAGACCTGGAACTCGATCTGGACAGCTGAGGAGGACCGCCACGGAGGCATTCTCCGCGACTACGCGAGGGACTCACGCCTGTTCAACTTCAAATGCGTCGAAATTATGCAGTATGCCTATCAGGAATCGGGTTTTCGGCCTGATTGGGATAAAGACCCCTACCGGGTTTTCGCCTACACTTCGCTGCAGGAACGCGCCACACAGGTCACACACGGAAACACCGGCAAGGCGGCAGGGAAGTATGAACCCACCCTCGAAGGGATTCTCTCCAGTATAGCCGCTGATGAGGCACGCCACTACGCTTTTTACAGGAAAGTGTTCAAGGAGATCCTTAAGATCGATCCTGCTCGCGCGCTCAAATCAGCCCTGGCGATCCTTCCCTCGATCGAAATGCCGGGACTCAGCATGCCGAACTTCAAAGATATGGCCGATGTGGTGAGAAGATCGGGTATTTACGGACCTTGGGACTACAAGAAGATCGTTGAAGATGTCCTGAAGTTCTGGGAGATCGATGCGGTGACAGGACTTAATGAGGCCGGAAGGAAAGCTCAGGATAAACTTATGGCGATACCGAACCGTTTGAAACAGGTCGCTGAATACATCGACAGAAAAGTTGATACCAAATCTTTCTCGTTTGATTTCATTTATCACAGAGTCTTTGCGGTATAATATAAAATAAGTTATATTTAATAGGTGGGTGGTGATGTTTTTCTCTGCCGTGGTAATTCCGTATTTTTGCAAGTTATGATTTTGAAAGAAGATACGATCACGGCCATCATCACCCCGCCCGGAGTGGGCGCTGTTTCTGTTATCAGGATCAGCGGTGACAAGGCGATCCCCTCTGCCGGGGCTATTTTCTCAGGCACCACACCTCTTGAAGAGGCCAAAACACACACAATTAAGTATGGAAAGATAGTCTCACCCTCTGGTGAGATCATCGACGATGTTGTTGTTTCCGTATTCAGATCCCCCAATTCCTACACCGGTGAAGACTGCATTGAGATATCCTGCCACGGCAATCCGAACATCTCAAGAAGGATAACAGAACTCCTTTACGACCTTGGAGTGAGAAACGCCGAGCCCGGTGAGTTCACAAAGCGGGCCTTCCTGAACGGCAGGATCGATCTTTCCCAGGCTGAAGCCGTTATGGAGTTGATCTCGGCGCGGTCGGAAGCCTCAATCCGCGGGGCGAGGAACCAGTTGGACGGTGTACTTTCTGCCAAGGTTAATTCGCTTCGTCAGATGCTTGTACATACCTCATCCCTGGTTGAGCTTGAACTCGACTTCGCCGAGGAAGACCTTGAATTCGTTGAGAGAACCGAACTGATCAGCCGGATCGAAGGAATTATCGCAGAGATAGAGGAACTGCTGGGAACATACGGATTCGGCAGGGTGATGCGTGACGGCGTTAATGTCGCTCTTGTCGGTCAGCCCAACGTCGGGAAATCATCCCTTCTCAATTACCTGCTTAAAGAGTACCGGGCCATAGTCAGTTCAATACCCGGAACCACTCGCGACATAATCCGTGAGGAAGTTGTGATCGATGGAATTCTCTACCGTCTTTTTGATACAGCCGGGATCCGTGAGACAGATGATGAGATCGAGCAGGAGGGGGTCCGCAGAAGCCGTCAGGCAGTAAAGGATTCCGACCTGGTGCTGTTCATTAATGATGTAGTTCAAAACATCTCGGTTGATCTCTACGATGAGATCAGGAAACTGACCGGTGAAAGGAATATCATTGTCGTGCTTAACAAAGTTGACCTCGACCACCCCGCGCTGCTTAAATCTGATGTCGCGATCTCGGCAAAGACCGGGAAAGGGATCAACGAACTTTTTGAACTCCTGAAAGAGCGGGCGATTGGTTCGTCATCCTACAGTGAGAAGAGTGCCGTTGTGTCAAACATGCGTCACTACAGTTGCCTGAAAAGGGCAAAAGAGAACCTTGAGGACGCACTTGCCTCAAGCAGATCGGGTCTCAGCGGTGAATTCATCTCCATTGATCTCAGAAATGCCGAGAACTCCCTCGCCGAGATCACCGGAGAAATAACCTCGGATGACATCCTGAACAACATTTTCATGCACTTCTGTATCGGGAAGTAGATTATAAATGTTTCACATGAAACATTTTAAACTTGCCCCTTATTTTCCTGATGTGACTTTTATGAACATTCAAATTGTTTCACATGAAACATTTTAAACTTATTTATGCGAAAATATGATGTAATAGTGATCGGCGGAGGACACGCCGGTATTGAAGCCTCCGTGTCCGCGGCAAGAATGGGCTGTAAAACAGCGCTTGTGACAATGGATAAATATGCCACGGGCAGACTTTCCTGCAATCCGGCGATAGGCGGAACTGCTAAAGGGCACCTCGTAAGAGAGATAGATGCCCTGGGAGGTGTAATGGGTGAAATAGCCGACCGTTCCGGTATCCAGTTCAGGATGCTTAACAAGAGCAAAGGCCCGGCGGTTTGGTCGCCGAGAAGTCAGAACGACAGAACGATCTACAGCCGCATTGCCCTTGAAGTGGTGGAAAGAACAGAGAACCTGGAAATAATAGCGGAATCGATTGTTGAGATCCTGATCGATAACGGAGTGATCACGGGCGTAAGAACCGCACACGGTGAAGAGATAGACGCCAAGGCGGTTGTTCTTTCATCAGGTACTTTTCTCAACGGCCTGATGCACACTGGTCTCACTGCAACACCAGGCGGCAGGTTCGGCGAACAGCCTGCCACAGGGATCACTGAATCACTGATCAGGGCAGGATTCGAAACAGGAAGGCTGAAAACAGGAACACCACCGAGGCTCCACAGGGATTCGATCAACTGGGATGTACTTGAAGTGCAGCCCGGTGATGACAAACCGCAACCTTTCTCCCACAGAACAGACAAGAGTCTCTTTCCTTTCCTGCCTCAGGTATCATGCCACATGACTTATACTGATGATGCAGTGCACAAAATACTTGAAAAAGGATTTTCGCGATCTCCCATGTTCACGGGCCTCATCCAGGGAACCGGACCACGATACTGCCCCTCAATAGAGGACAAGATCGTGCGTTTCTCGGATAAACCTAGGCACCAATTGTTTCTGGAACCTGAAGGACTTGATACAGAACTCATCTACGTGAACGGTTTTTCCACCTCACTGCCGGCAGAGATCCAGCTCGAAGCTCTGAAAAAGATCAAAGGTCTTGAAGAAGTGGTGATGGTCAGACCCGGTTACGCAGTGGAATACGACTTTTTTCCTCCACATCAGATCGATCTCACCATGGAGACAAAACTCGTCAGTGGACTATATTTTGCCGGGCAGATCAATGGCACATCCGGTTATGAGGAAGCGGCAGCACAGGGTTTAATGGCAGGAATTAATGCAGCATTAAAGATCAAAAAAGAACCGGAGCTCGTGATAAAAAGAAGCGAAGGATATATTGGAGTACTGATAGATGACCTCGTAGGGAAATCAACCTCCGAGCCTTACCGCATGTTTACCTCGAGGGCTGAACACAGGCTGCTGCTCCGTCCTGATAACGCGGAGAACAGACTCTCCAGATACGGGCACAGGATCGGTCTGATCAATGATGATGAGATCCGGAAGGTGGAAGAGAAGGAAAGAAAAGTTTATACGGGACTCGAGCTGGTAAAAAAAATAAAACTGACCCCTGAAAGGGTTAACCCTTTTCTCGCGAAGACCGGTTCTTCCGAGATCAGATTCACCGACACCCTTGAGAAGATCATCAAAAGGCCTGAGATCAACGCCTATGAACTTGGCAGACTTATCAAAGATGAAGACTCACCGGAACTGAAAAAGATACTCTCAGATGAGGATGTTGCTTTTCAGATCGAGCTCGAAATAAAATACGACGGCTACATCCAGCGCCAGCATGAAACCGTGGCCCGTCTTGAAAAGTATGAGGAACTCGCCATACCCCAGCACATCGACTACTCTCAGATATCCTCCATTTCAGCTGAGGGACGGGAGAAACTTTCCCGTGTAAAACCGAGGAATATAGGTCAGGCAAGTCGTATTTCGGGAGTTACTCCCTCAGATATTTCCATCTTAATGGTATATTTGAATAAGTGATTTTATGTTTTTACCGGAGTGCTGTTGATATCAGATGATACATATTTAAGGCAACTGACACACTTTTTTTGGGAGAATAATCAAAACCCGGATGAAGGGACACTGAGCAGACTCGCTCAATACTCGCGTCTGCTGGCGGAGAAGAACGAGGTCTTAAATCTTGTATCACGCAAAGATATCGAGAATATAGTTGAGAACCATGTTTTCATTTCAGCCTTCATCACGAAGTATCTCCCCGAACGTGCATCAGCATTCCTCGACATCGGAACCGGTGGGGGACTGCCGGGTATCCCGTTCGGGATCATGAGACCAGACCTTCAAGGGGTGGTTGTCGACTCGATCGCCAAGAAAACCAAAGCTGTCACTGAATTTGTCGAACGGCTAATGCTCAGGAATGTCATCGTTGAAAACAGCCGGGTGGAAGCCATTGACTTCGTTAAAAAATATGCCGGCAAGTTCGATATTATAATCAGCCGGGCAACCGTGGATCTTCTCACTTTAGTGAGATACTCACTTCCTCTGATCAAAGATAAAGCAGCAATGTTACTTATCAAAGGTGGAGACATAGCGGGTGAGTTTGAGGTGGCCAAGGAAAAATACGGTCACCTTATCAAACGGTCAACAACTTATGAACTGCGCTACAAACCCACCAACACTAAAAATGAAAAAGGTAAAAAACTCGTTTACCTGGAGCTTTACAAATGATCCTCAGCGGAACAGACCAATCGCTTTTTAATGAAATTGCCAAACTCTCCACAGAGCAGAGAAATCCCAGATCGATGGAAATTGATGCCGCATCGGTCACAGAAATTCTAAGAATTATTAACGAGGAAGATAAAAGGGTGCCCATCGCGGTTGAGCAGGAAATCCCTTATATAGCCCTGGCTGTGGAAGCGATCGTAAAAGCTCTAAAGAATGGCGGCAGGCTTCTCTATTTCGGTGCCGGCACCTCCGGCAGGCTCGGCGTGGTTGATGCTTCCGAGTGCCCCCCGACTTTCGGGACTCCTTTCGGTATGATCGAGGGTTACATCGCCGGCGGTAAAGAGGCAATGTTCCGCGCTCAGGAGGGGGCCGAGGATCATGAATCGAACGGTGCCAATGATGTGATGGCCGCTGGCGTGACCGATAAGGATGTTGTCTGCGGTATCGCCGCGAGCAGGCGCACACCTTATGTGATCGGCGCGGTCAAGAAAGCCAAGGAACTTGGAGCGACGACGGTTTACGTCACCGCGACACCGAGGGAAGGTTTCAATATTGAAGAAGTGGATATTCCGATCTGCCCATACGTAGGACCCGAAGTGGTTATGGGTTCAACCAGAATGAAGAGCGGAACCGCACAGAAACTGGTTCTCAACATGCTGACCACCGCATCGATGATAAGGATGGGAAAGGTTTATGAGAACATGATGATCGATCTCCGGATGACCAACAAGAAACTTGTGGAAAGGGCCAAACGGGTCGTAATGACCATCACGGGCCTTACCTACGATGAAGCCACCAAATACCTTGACGAAGCAGGCGGGCACGTTAAGACAGCGCTTGTGATGATCAAGGCCGGTGTAACGGCGGAGGAAGCCGGTAGAAGGCTGGAGATTTCCGACGGCTTTGTAAGAAAAGCCATTGAGCTTGTTGACTAAATACGATAAAACCACTGTCTTAATATTATTTTTTTTATTACTTACCCCAATTCTTCCGCAGGATTCTGACGCGGAAAAATTCGGCAGGTACGGGGAGAGTATTTTAAAATCGGCAACCCGGTTCGAAGGACAGGATATCCTCAACTATGGAATTGTAGCCGGATCGACCGCGCTCGCCTACACCGTCGACGAACGAGTCAACAATTTCTTCAAACATCAGATGCCCCCACTTCCCAAACCAATTACGCTCTTCAACAAATATTCAGTCATAGGTGTTTTCTCAGTGGCCGGCGGGCTCTACCTTCATGGTCAGATATTCAAGAATGACCGCAACCGCGACCTGGGGGTAAAGCTCGGATCTGCGCTGATATATTCCACCGCGGTTACGACGCTTCTGAAACTTGTCACCGGACGGGAGAGACCGACAATTTCAGAGAGCAATTCAAACTTTGATCTTTTTCAAACCTCATGGGACAACACTTCCTTCCCCTCTGGCCACGCCACCGCTGGTTTCGCTTTCGCATCTGTTATGGCTCTTTCGACAGATAGCGACATCGAGAAGGCCGCCTACTGGGCTGTCGCCGGTGTGATGGCGCTTGAGCGCATCTACAACAGCCATCACTGGCTATCGGATTTGGTGCTGGGGAGTGCAATTGGCTATTTTACGGGAAGTCTGATCGGAACCTCAAAAGAGGGCTCAGGCCCCGTTTCTGTACCCATGATAAACCTTACCTACAGATTCTAAACAATGGAACAAGCCGAACTTATTTCCTCTTTCGGAAATTTCACAGAAATTAAAAGCCTTGTAAAAAAAGTGCATTCAGAGCGGGGAAGCGTCCACCGGGTGGTATCCCTCCCCGGCAGCTCCCGTACAATGACCGCTCTGCAACTTAAACTGAAATACGACAAGGTGGTCATCCTCGTTCCAACAGTGAAAGAGGTTCTTGAATCAGCGACCGAACTGAAACTGATGGGTACCAAAACCCCGGTGATCCAGATATCCGGGTTCAATTCAAAAAAGATACAGGAAACCCTGAACGAACTCTCCTCGCTACCGGGATATTTCCTCGTATCCACTTATGAATTGTTACTCGTCAAGCTCCCTTCAAAAAGTGATTTTTCAGAAAGCCTTTACAAGGTGGTGTCCGGTGACTCGATCACCTACGACCGTCTCGTCGCGCTCCTCGGAAGCTATAACTACAAAAAAGAGAAATATGTAGAACAGAGCGGTTACTTCGCTCAGAGGGGGGCGATCATAGATTTCTGGTCGCACAGCGAGTCACTCCCCGTACGCGTTGAGTTCGACGGTGACTTCATAGAATCTCTCCGCTACTTCGATCCCGACAATCAGAGGTCGGTACAGATAACAGAAGCAGCCACCATTTCCCCCGAGCTTGAAGAGTTCGCCACCAACGACGAGAACATCTTCAGTGATGACATTTTCGACTACATCAACGACGCGGTGATCCTCTCTGAGGAGTACTATCTCAGGGAAGCCACTTTCAAGGAAGTGAAGATAACCGAACCGGATGATGAAGTTGAAGAGAACGGACCCGAGCCGGTTTATGATGAAGACGCGTTTCTCGATGATTTTCCGGAGGAGGGCGGCGACACTTCCGCAGGCGAGGATGCACAGAAGATCGATCTTCAGGATATTGTCACGAAAGGGAACAACACCTGGCTGCTGGAGACCGGGATACAGATAGACGGCTCAATTCCCCTTGAGATCGCGGCTGCTCCTTCGATAAATTCGAACTATGAGATCCTTTTCAGCACTATTTTTAATTTTTCCGAAAACGGTTACCGTATCATAATCGCGGTTGAGAACGAGATACAGCACGACCGCCTGAAAGACCTCCTCCGCAATCAGAAGGAAGATCTGAGCCTGATGTGTGAGGATGGAACGATCAGTTTTACAATCCTGCCACTGAAGGAAGGCTTTTTTCTGAAGAAGGAAAAAATTCTTATCCTCTCCGACTATCAGATATTCGGAAAGCCCTTCAGAACAAAGGTGGTCACCTACAAGCGTCCGGCTAAATCGAGAAGGAACGAACTCCTCTCGATAAAACCGGGTGACTATGTGGTTCACGAAGAGTACGGCATCGGCCGGTTCGCGGGACTGCACATGGTGAAGATAGGGGAGATCGAACAGGAGGCGGTTAAACTGATCTTCGGTGAGGGGGGTGCTGTGTTCGTTAACCTGAACTACCTCCACCTGATCAAAAAATATTCTTCTAAAGAGGGTGTGGAGCCAAGAATTTCCGTCCTCGGCACCAACACCTGGGAGAATACGAAGAACAAGGCGAAGAGGAAGATCAGGGAGATCGCACGCGACCTTATCGAACTCTACGCCCAAAGAAAGTCGACCAAAGGATTCTCATTCTCCAACGACAGCCAGTGGCAGAAAGAACTTGAAGCGTCGTTCATTTACGAGGACACTCCTGATCAGCTGAAGGTTACTGAGGAAATAAAACAGGACATGGAGGATATCTCCCCGATGGACCGTCTCGTCTGCGGCGATGTCGGCTTCGGAAAAACAGAGATCGCCGTAAGGGCAGCTTTCAAAGCGGTACAGGACGGAAAACAGGTGAGTGTTCTGGTTCCAACCACCATCCTGGCCGAACAGCACTACAACACATTCCGTGACCGGCTTTCTCAGTTCCCCGTCAGGGTCGAGGTAATGTCGAGGTTCCAGGCAAAAGCAAAACAGACAGAGATCGTAGGCAAACTTAAGGCAGGGGAGGTGGATATTGTTATCGGCACCCACCGCCTCATCTCGAAGGATATCGGCTTCAAATATCTCGGGTTGCTCATCATCGATGAAGAGCACCGGTTCGGAGTCAAGGCAAAAGAGAAACTGAGATCGATGCGTGTAAATGTCGACACTCTCACCCTTACCGCGACACCTATTCCGAGGACGCTCAATTTCTCACTTCACGGCGCGCGCGACCTTTCGATAATGGCGACACCTCCGGCGAACAGACAGCCCGTTTACACGAAGGTTGACCTGTTCGACATCAAAAAGATCAGGGAGTGGCTCATCGCCGAATTTGCCAGAAACGGACAGGTTTACATCGTACACGACAGGATCATGTCGATCAACAAGCTCGGCGACTATATCAAGAAATTTGTACCCGAGGCGGTGATCGGTGTTGCTCACGGTAAAATGACCCCCGACCACCTTGAAGATGTTATCCATGGCTTCCTTCAGAAGAAATTCAACGTCCTCCTTTCAACCAAGATCATCGAGTCGGGTATTGATATTCCCAACGTGAACACTATAATTGTGAACAGAGCTGACAGGTTCGGACTTGCTGAACTTCACCAGCTCCGCGGCCGTGTCGGAAGGTCCGACAGGCAGGCATACGCCTACTTCCTCGTTCCGTCCCTCAGCGCGCTGAAGAAGCAGACGCTCAAAAGGCTGAAAGCTATCGAGGAGTTCAATGAGCTTGGATCCGGTTTCAACCTCGCCATGCGCGACCTCGAGATCAGGGGCGCGGGCAACCTCCTCGGCACAGAACAGAGCGGCTTCATAACCGATGTCGGGTTCGATCTCTACATGAAACTTGTTAATGAGGCGGTTGAGGAACTGAAGCACAAAGAGTTCAAAGAGGTGTTCAAGAACCTCGGGAAGACAACGCAGAGAACAGATCCGAAGATCGACACCTACTACGAGATCGGTATCCCAGAGCAGTTCATGCCCGACCAGACCGACAGGTTGAACTTCTACACTTCTCTCATCTCCGCGGGAACGCTCAAAGAGATCGATGATATCAGGGAAGAATTAAGCGACAGGTTTGGCCTCCTCCCGATCACAGCGAAGCGTCTCGTGGAAACCGCGAGGATAAGATACTTTGCCTCATACGCGATGTTCGACAGGGTGATCATTCAGAAACAGCGGATCATGCTGATACTTCCGAACAAGGAGAGGGAGGAATTCTACGAGAACAATTTCAAGGTTCTGCTGCACCTCGTAATGACCAGACTGAAGGACTCGGTGCGGTTCGACCAGCAGCGAGATTCAATGAAGCTGGTTATAGAAAGATCGTTCGAATCACCAGAAAAGGTGACCGCGTATCTGATCGATCTGTTCAGACAGATAATGGAAATTTATGGCGTGAAGGATGCGGAAACGGGATCCGGTGACCCCGCTTAATCTTCTTTCTTCTTCTGTTCGGTCTTGAATGAGAAAGTTGCCACGGCACCGGTGAACGCACCGTAGAGAGTTGTAAGAAGGGCGTTGCTCTGGATAGGGCAGCCGTTCTTGCAGCCAATAAAGTAGTAGTATGCATAACCGGCCACACCGCCAAGCAGCACACCGATCGAAGTAAATATCAGATTTCTTTTTGTTAACATCCGTCTCTCTTTTTTCAGATTAGATACAAAAACTTGCATTAGGTTTCAAGGGTAACCCGCATTACATTAAAAAAGTTTATATTTGGCCCTGATTAAATTAAAAAAGGAACCATTACATGAAAGAATTCTTTTCTGAGTTCAAAGCTTTTGCCATGCGGGGTAATGTTATCGACCTCGCCGTGGGCGTGATCATTGGAGGTGCATTTGGAAAGATAGTTTCATCCTTCATAAATGATGTGGTGATGCCGCCGATAGGGCTTCTCCTTGGGGGTGTCGACTTCAAAGACCTGAAGATACTCCTCAAAGCCGGCTCATCAGAAGGCGACAAAGTGATCGACCCCGTATTTCTCAGTTACGGTGGCTTCATCAACACGGTGGTTGAGTTTGTTATTATAGCTTTCGTAATTTTCCTGGCTGTCAAGGGAATGAACAGACTGACAAGGAAAGATCAGGAAGAAAAAGCCGCTGTCAAGAAACCCTCGGAGGATATCGTTCTCCTCACCGAGATAAGAGACCTGCTAAGGAAGTAAAATACGAGCAAAAAAGGGTGACCTCCACGGCCACCCTTTTTGGTTTTTAAAGTATATACTTGCTCAGATCCCTGTCTGTTACAATCTTCTCCAGTTTGTCCCTGACCATCTGGCCGGTGATCTCGATAAGAGAGTCAGGCATTATGTCAGGTACATTAAAGAGGATATCGTCGAGGAGGGTGGTGAGGATCGTGTGAAGCCTGCGCGCTCCGATGTTCTCAACCTGTTCGTTGGCTTTCTGGGCAATGCGGGCGGTCTCCCTGATGCCGTCTTCCTTGAACTCAACCCTGACGCCTTCCACTTCCAGAAGAGCGGCATACTGCTTCAGCAGCGCGTTCTGGGGAATTGTGAGTATCTTAATGAAGTCTTCCTCGGTGAGGCTTTTAAGTTCAACCCTGATCGGGAATCTGCCCTGCAGTTCGGGAATAAGATCGGATGGTTTTGAAACATGAAATGCACCCGAGGCCACAAAAAGAATGTGATCGGTTCTCACTACACCGTACTTGGTGTTAACGTTGGAGCCTTCGACAATCGGGAGCAGATCCCTCTGAACGCCTTCGCGTGAGACATCGGGGCCGTGCCCTTTACCACCGCCGGCAATCTTGTCGATTTCGTCGATGAAAACAATACCGGTATTCTCAGCCCTGATTATCGCTTCCTTGTGGACCGAGTCGAGGTCGATAAGTTTCTGGGCCTCTTCCTCGATCATTATCTCGCGGGCTTCCTTGATGGTGGTTTTTCTTTTTTTCTTCTTTTTCGGCATAACAGAAGACATGATCTCCTGGATGTTCATTCCGATGTCGTCGCCGCCGAACGGGCCGAGAACCTGCATTCCCAATGCTGCCTGCTGAACATCGTACTCGATCATTTTATCGTCGAGTTCCCCATTCCTTAATTTCTCCCTCATCCATTCGCGCGTCTTCTGATTCTGATAGGCTTCGCTACCCTGCTCTTCTTCCGGTTCACCGGCGAAGGATTTTCTTACGGGAGGTATCAGGATATCGAGAATCCTTTCCTCTGCCATGGCGATTGCCTTGGTTCTAACCCCGGCGGTCTTCTCTGATTTCACCAGATTAACCGAGAACTCCACCAGATCACGGATTATCGATTCGACATCACGGCCGACATATCCCACCTCAGTGAACTTCGATGCCTCCACCTTCACGAATGGTGCATCAACGAGCTTCGCGAGGCGGCGGGCGATCTCGGTTTTTCCGACGCCGGTCGGTCCGATAAGGATAATGTTGTTCGGCATGATCTCTTCCTTAAGGGATCCCTCGATCTGCTGCCTGCGCCACCTGTTTCTGAGTGCGATGGCAACGGCTCTTTTGGCGTCATCCTGGCCGATGATATATTTGTTAAGTTCCGCCACAATTTTTGATGGTGTGAGGGCATTGTTGTTACCGGAGTGGTTCAATTGTTTTCCTCCCTGTTTTCAATGGTTTCGACAACGATATTATTGTTGGTGTAAATGCAGATATCAGCGGCGGTACCAAGGCTTTCGCGCACTATCTCCTGAGCAGAGAGGCTGCTGAACTTTACGAGCATCCTGGCCGCGGCGAGTGCGTAATTTCCCCCGGAACCGATCGCCACGATCTTGTCTTGGGGTTCGATAACGTCACCATTTCCGGAGATTATCAGTGCTGTATCAGGGGAAACCACGGCAAGAAGCGCTTCCAGTTTCCTGAGGTAACGGTCGGTTCTCCACTCTTTTGCAAGTTCCACAGCGGCGCGGTTAACGTTACCGCGGTACTGTTCGAGTTTGTCCTCAAACCTTTCCATCAGTGTGAAGGCATCCGCGGAAGCTCCCGCGAAGCCACAAAGCACCTTACCGCCCGAGATTTTTCTAATCTTCATTGCGTTGTGTTTCATTATCGTGCTGCCGAGGGTTACCTGACCATCTCCACCGATTGCCGCTTGGCCGTTGTGTATTATCCCGATTATAGTTGTTGAGCGGATCTTGCCGTCCATCTTGCTTCCGTTCTATTTTTTGAATTTAAATTAAGGTCTGACGAAACTTATATAATAACCACGATTTAAGATGTGCGCTAAATTCTCCCCCGGGATCAATAGTAATACCCGATCGAGAAATAGAACTGCACCGGCCCCCAGGAGACGGGGTTCTCCCCTCCGGTGAGGGAATTTACCAATTTAAAGCTCCTCGCGAGGGAGAAATCGGCGGGACCGATCGGGGTTTTGAACGAGAGTCCGAGAGCCACGCCGTGCTGCAGCCCTCTGAGCGTTATCTTCTCTTCCTGTTCCCAGATCGAACCGATGTTGTAACCTGCTGTAACATACGCATCAAAAAACACTTTGAAAGGGAGGAGGAACCTGTAGTCGACTCCAAGTTTCAGCAACTGTCTTCCTCTGAACTCATCCTGGCGCATGCCGTAGAACGATCTCAAACCACCGAACGAGAACTGCTGGGAGAGTGGAAGTGTCTGATCGGCAAATCCGATCTCACCGGAAGCGATCATGGTGGTGCGTGCCGTCAGAGGCACATACCCTTCGAACTTTGCTCCAAAGCTTGTATAACCGGTGTTAGCACTCAGAAAACTAAGGCCCGTCTCATAAAAACCGTTGAACAGGATTCCTTCTGTCGGGTATGGGTATTTATCCTTTGTATCTATTGTTGTCGATACATTGATATTGAATATGGGAGCATCGTAAACGATGGCGCTGCTTGAGGTTATATCCTGGATCCTGTTAAGTTCGTATTTTGCCTTCGCGATCAGGTTACCGAATCTTCCGACCTGTGTTCCAAGCCAGAATGATGCTCCTATCAACACCTGACGGTATTCGCCCGACTGCGACCTGGTGTAGAAAGAAGTGGAGCCTGCGGGATCATCCCTGTACCTGAAAATATCGCGCTGGTTGTAGTGAAGCCCGATCTTGTAGGTAAGATATGTATCGAAAATCCTGTTTGACCTGGATTCAATTTCGGCCGAGAGTTTTCTCGGGCTTATGAACATGATCAGACCGAGTTCACTTCCGGTGGAAAAGAAGTTTGCGTCCCTTACGTCGAGGTTTATCTGCGGCGCCTGAACGGAGCGCGTTGAGATCGAGAATATCCCCTTCATCGAGAGGTATCTCACGAAGTATAACGGTGGTGTTTGTGTTAACATGTCCTGTTATTTCGATCTCCCCGATGTGCCCCCCGTCGAAGTCGAGTAGCATTTCTCCGCTTTCACGGTTAAAAGCGGCATTTTTCAGCGCGAAAAGGGCGTTCCCCTCAAGCCTCATCTTCTTGATGATCGTTTTAATGAAGGTGATGGTGGTCAGCGGGGAGAATGGTTTTCCGGAAATCATTTCGACCGGTGCTCCCGTTGGTAACGAGTCAGTCCCATCGATCCTGATCCTTACACCCCACACGACAGGG
Organism: Chlorobiota bacterium; assembly: GCA_008363265.1. GTDB lineage: Bacteria > Bacteroidota > Ignavibacteria > Ignavibacteriales > Ignavibacteriaceae > UTCHB3. The sequence continues at coordinate 4,735 of RHKR01000013.1, read as the reverse complement.
TAGTTCACGGGTTCAACCTTGAGTACTTTTCGACCGTCTTTTTCGGTGAAAATATAGGCTTTTATTTCCTCAAAACCGGATGATTTTTCGAGATAGATAAGCTCACGGTAAATGTCCGAAAGCTTAACACCCCCGCCGCTGATCGTTTTACTGATAATATTTCCCGCGTGTTTGCACTGGGGATGGGGAGTCAGACCGAAAATTACAGAATCTTTCCCGGCAAAGGAAGTGGTTATTAAAGAATCTATCTTACCCTTAAGGATTACTGCCGCTGCACTTCCGGCCTCATATCCGGCATTTATCAGGGAATCGAATCCTGAAAAATCACCCGAGTTTTTGTCACCTATTTCGGGCTGGACAAGAACATCAGCGAGTTTGGCCTCTTTCTCATTCAGTTTTTTCATCGGAATACTGACGAACTGGTCGGCAAGTACCCAGGGATATTTAAGATTTTCCTTCGGATTCAGTGGGCTGGTCGAGTTTACAGCCACGACGAGTCCGTCAGAATAAGATCTAGCGATCGAAACCGGTATGTTTGCCACGAGACCGCCATCGGCCAAGAGAACAGAATCATACTCCACAGGTGAGAGGAAGAATGAAACACTTGAGCTCGCACGGATAGCGCGTGAAAGTGACCCTTCGCCTATCACATAGGGTTCGCCCGAGGCGAGGTCGGTACATACGGCGCGGAACCTGTGATCTTCTGATCTACAAAGAGGTTGTTTCTGTTCTCCCGGCTATTTATCGCGATTATTGAGTTCCAGTCGATTATTTCAGCAAGTGAGTCAAGTTCATCAACCGAGTAACCAAGGCTGTAGAGCCCCCCGACAATACTTCCGATGCTTGTGGCCACGATGGTCGAGGGGTAAATTCCCTTTTCTTCAAACGCTTTAAGGACACCTATCTGTGATATTCCGCGGGCACCGCCTCCGCTGAGGGCATAAGTTATGGATGGGTAAAGAGAGGGCTCCTTGTACTCGATCCCGAAGGGGTGTTTAAGAGTGCGGTAATCCAGTTTAAGAAACAGGGTGTCGCTGTACTGCGCGAACAGCGACACCTGAAATAGCAGGATAAAAAAGAGGGTTCTTACCGGCCGGGCCGGTTTGACTGAAAAATTCATACGAAAACATCTTCTTCAGGAGAAGTAATTATTTTCTTTTCTTGTTCTGCTGCTGCATATGCGAGCTCTTTTCAGCCGCGTCAGTAAGGCGGGCCATAAAACCCTTCTTCCTTTTGTCAGCCGGAATTGGCACCAGTTCAACCTGTTTGCCGTAATTGTTCACCCAGTACTGCTGGGCGATGGAGAAGAGATTGAACATGAAATAGTAAAGGTTAAGGCCCGACGGGAATGTCATAAAAAGTATTGTCAGGAATACGGGCATTATATATACCAGTGCCTTCTGTGAAGGATCGGTTGTGGTCATCTTCTGCTGAAGGAAAGTGGTAACACCCATCAGGAGCGCGAGCCCCGACACTTCGTGAACCCCGAACAGGGGGATCGTAAACGGAAGGGCGAACAGCACATCCGGCCTTGAAAGATCCGTTATCCACCAGATAAAACCTTCACCTCTGAGCTGGATCGCTGTCTGGAATGTTCCAAACAGGGCGATAAACACCGGCATCTGAAGGATCATCGGAAGGCAACCGCCCGCGGGGTTTATGCCGTAGGTCGAGTACAGCGCCATCGTTTCCTTCTGCTGCTTCTGTGCGTCGTCTTTATACTTTTCCTTTATCTCTTTGATCTTCGGCTGAAGCAACTGCATCTTCTTCATCGAAGCATATGTGTTCTTCGTTAAAGGATGGAGAATGATCTTGATGATCAACGAGAAGATAATTATAACGATTCCGTAGTTCGGTATGAATGAATAGAGGAAAACGAACAACGGAAGGAGGAAGAACTCGGCTATCGGTCTTACGAGGAACCTTATTCCGAAAAAACTGCCGAAATCAACGATCTCTGAGAGTTTGCTGCCGTAATCTTTCAATATCTTGTAATCGGCGGGACCCACATAGTACATGAAGTTGTTTGAAACCACACTGTCACCGGCATACTTGAACCTGACGGTGGCATCGTAAACTTTCCAAACTGCGTCCGCATTTGCTTTGTAGTTGGTTGCCGCAAGTTCATAACCCTCCGTTAGTTGGGGGTTTACAGGAACAAGGGTTGAAGTGAAGTATTTATTCTTCACCGACATCCAGTTAACCTGACCTGTCTGCTCTTCTTTTCCGCTCTCGGAATTGAAGATAACGTGTTCATCACCGAACATTACTGAAGCATTCGAGTAGTTGGCTTCATCTTTGATGTACTGTTCAACGTGATTGAGTCCGTTCCTCCAGGCGAGCTGGTACTGGTTTCTCGCGATCACGTTTTTCAGATTCTTCATCTGAACATTGAAACCGAGATCGTACCTGTCACCATGAATGGTATAACGGAATGCTATGGCAGACCCGTTTGAATCGGGTGTTGTGGAGAATTCAACAACCAGGGAATCCTTTCCCTTCAGTTTATACGAGGGTTTATCGCTGTTTGTATTAAACACAATATCCGATGTTGAAACTTTTCTGCCGGGCTGATCTACAAACTCAAGGCTAAGTCCGCTTCCCCTTGTGGTATCAAGAAGCTGCACATATCTCTGGGTGACAGGGGCGGTCGCCGGTATGGTATCGTTGTACCAGTTTTTGTAATCTTTAAGATAAATTTTCCTTAAGCCGCCACCTTTGGTCGAAAACTCCATAATTACCAGGTCGTTTTCCACAGTGAACCTTCTCTCGGAGAGTGAATCGGAGGAGAACGGGGTTTTATTTACCGCGGCCGGTGCTTTGGCGGTTGAATCGCCTGTTTTAGCCACTGCGGCTTTAGCGGAATCTTTCGGTTTGGAGCTGTTTTTAGCTATCGAATCGAGGACAAGCAGAGAGTCCTTCCCTGTTTTGGTTCCGGGAGGGGGTGTCTGTGGTGTCGTCCAGTATAACCATACCATCAAAATCAAGCCAATCAAAATGAAGCCGATTGTTGCTTGTTTATCCATTAAATTTCCTGATAATTATTGTTCGCTGATAAGTAAAGTGTGTCGGGTGGGGAATGATATATTAAGTCCGTGAATGGGTTATTGGTCACCCGGTTGAGCCACGTTGATGCCGGAGTATATCTTGTTAATAACGTCGATAACACTGTCTGAAAAATAAGAGAGCCTGTACTTTCTTTCTTTATCGAGAAAAGAGTAAGGAGAGAGCAATATATAAAGGCCCAGGTTTACTTTCAATTCCGGCTTGTTCAACCTGAATGATTCCCTCAGGAGTCTTTTTACCCTGTTCCTGAAGCAGGCATTACCCGCTTTTTTGGAAACAGCCACACCCAGTTTGACGAAAGGGGTGGCTGTGGGAAACTCAACTTTATATACTGCCCTTACTCTCTTGTCGGAAGAGATGATCTTCTTGCCCGAGCTGTAAATTTTTTCAAAGGAAGTACTTCCTTTTATTCTTTCTCTTTTATTAAGAGAAAGTTTTCTCAAAATCTCGACTCGTCGCTGACGGTAAGTTTATGTCTTCCTTTTTTACGGCGTGCAGCAAGCACTTTTCTGCCGCCCACTGAACTCATTCTTTCTCTGAATCCGTGTTTGTTTCTTCTTTTTCTGTTACTTGGCTGGAAAGTTCTTTTCATTCCAAAAACTCCTTTTCATTAAAGACTGCAAATTTACGACTTTTCGTAAAATTAAACAACTTTTTTATTTTTTTACACTCCCCTCCTTTTTAACAGATTTAACTTGCTTGATATAAGCGCTACCTCATATTTTTCCATTGTAAATTATCGGTCACAAATTGTGGATAACTTGTTAATAACTTTTCGGCGTGAAAAAGTTTCACGGGGTTTCACGCATTATAAACAGGTTCACTTGTTGAACAGTTTAAAAAGAAGCACTCTAACAAGTTTAATTTTCTACACTTACCCGCTTTTCAACAATGTTAACATATTGTTGATAACTTGACGCCGGTATTAACAGATGTTAGTAACTCATTCAAAAATCAACACTTGTAGTTGTGGATAACTTATGATCAATTCTCAAATTCTTGTTCAGGACAGCAATCAAAATGCTGACACTGTTTGGAGAGAATGCCTCGAAAAGATACGTCCCCTCGTGCCGGTAATGACCTTCAACACGTGGTTCATTCCGATAAAGCCAATATCGCTCGCGGGGGATACTTTAACCATTCAATTGCCCAATAATTTCTTCTACGACTGGATAGCGGAACGTTATAACTCCCATATTTCAAAGAGTATAAAAGATGTTCTCGGCGAGAACGGCTCAATAAAGTATGTGGTTGTTAATGAAACCCTTAAAGAGCCGGAAGTGGTGCCTGTTCAAACAGCAACACCAAAGATAACAGTTGATCCGGCATCGCTGGTTAAGCCGGCAGTAGAAGATGATGGTGACGAAGATTTCTTCGAATCAAATATCATCACCAAATACACCTTTGAAAATTTTATAAAGGGTGAGTCGAACCAGCTCGCCCGCGCGGCTGCTTACGCCATCGGCGAGAATCCGGGCGGCACCTCATTCAATCCTCTTTTTATCTACGGGGGTGTGGGACTCGGTAAAACCCACCTTATCCACGCGATCGGCAATGCGGTGGTCCAGAACGACCGGACAAAGAAGGTACACTATATTTCCGCCGACCGTTTTACCCTCGACTTTGTACAGTCGATCCAGTTCAATAAGAAACAGGAATTCACCAACAG
>RHKR01000502.1 GCA_008363265.1 Chlorobiota bacterium | reverse complement strand
ATTCACCAAAGAGGGAATGATCGAGATCGAGATCAACCGCCTCTCAACCGGAAACCTCGCCGTCTCGGTTATCGATTCCGGCATCGGCATGGACCCCGCATACCTCAATGAGATATTCAACCCCTTCTCACAGGAATCAAAAGGCTACTCCCGCGAATACGACGGCATAGGCCTCGGCCTTCCTGTCGCCAAAGGCTTCTGCGAACTGAATAATATAGAATTGAAGATATCTTCCCAGCGCGAAGCGGGAACTGTGGTAAGCTTGAAATTTGAAAGTTTCGGGTGATATTCAGGTTTGAAATCACCACAGTCCGCCGCAGGCGGAGCACAGAGCGCACAGAGTGGCTAAATAATTTTAAGTAGTTGAGGGCAACGAGGTCAGATAGAGAACGCAGATACACGCAGATTAGGCAGATTTTCGCGGATGAATCAAATCGTTCTCTGCGTTAATCCGTTAAATCAGTGTGTATCCGCGTCCTCTAAACCCTCTGTGGTCTCTGTGTTTCGCCTGCGGCGGACTGTGGTTTAATTCACCTTATTGCAAGCTTAACCTTTTAAAATTGGTACTACTGCAAACTGCCTCGGGCCGCCGGTTTGCTCAACTTTTCCATCGGGGTGGATATAAACATCTATCTCAGACCTTACACCGAAATCACCTTTGAGATAAATTCCCGGCTCGATCGAAAATGAAGTTCCGGGGAGGATGATCCTCATATCCTTCGTTTCGAAGTTGTCGTTGTGAGGGCCGGTGCCATGCAGTGTGGTGGTGATCGAGTGCCCGGTGCGGTGAACAAAATACTCGCCGTAGCCGGCATCAACTATCACTTTGCGGGTAACAGCATCAACTTCCCAGCCGCGGACCTCTTCACCCTTCGCGAAGCGTTCAGAGACGAGATTAAAAGCGGCTTCTCTTGCGTCTTTTACGATATTGAATATCTTCACATATCTTTCCGGAACCTCTGTGCCGACATATCCCGTCCAGGTTATGTCTGCCCAAACACCGTTTTCTTTGTTTGGCTTTGCCCAGAGATCGATCAGAACAAAATCGTCTTTCCTGATCTTTTCCCATACTTCAGGGGTGGGGGAGTAGTGCGGATTGGCACCATTTCCGTTAACCCCTACGATCACTTCATGATCGGTGTAGTAACCACGGCGTTCGATCTCATCCATAATCAGTTTCTGAACTTCATACTCGGTGGTCTCACCAACTGTTTCGATCTTCTCCTTGATGAACTTCCAGCACATGTTAACGATGTCTGTAAGGGCGTGCGCAACGGGGGCGTTGTCATCATACTGCTCTTTTGTCCATACGGCCGTGAACTCGGTGAGGAGGTCACCGCTTGAGACTATCTCGAGTCCGAAGGTTTTCAGGTACTCATATGTTCCGGCATCAAGTTTTGAAAGATATGGGATCGCGTTCATTGGGGAGTATTCCATCGCCACTTTCTTCACGCCTTTCAGTATGCTCCCCATGATCGCGTTCAGCGACTCATAGCTGCTGTACGGGTGTAACTCACCCGGCAAGTGAGCGAGGTTATCAAGCTCGATCGCCATCGCCACTTTGTGCGGTTCACCTTCGGCCGGTACGAAGTAGAAGAACCGACGGGTAAGATGAGCCTTCGCCGGAATCTCCAATACACTCAGTGCAAGGTCATTTGATCCTCTGAAATCGTAGAACAGCCAGCCATCAAGCCCGTTCTTCTTAATTAATGCCTGCAGTTTTTCAATCTTAGTTAAATCCATCTGATCTCCTGTATTAATGCTGTTTTCGAAGACACAATCCGCCATAGTGGACGGAAAGAATAACATTTAACATTTAACATTTAACATTTTCCTGGTGTCTCCGGAAAATAAACTGATACAATTAATAACACAAAATTATGTAAATTTAAATTTACTCTATCCTTCAATTTCAACAACACTAATTTTTGAGGTATCATGAGGTCTTCCCTCATCGTTGCGGCAGTATTGTTTGTTTTTACCGCTCATTCACAGAGTTTCCAGGGCCCTGCTTTGGGACAGTACCCAAGCGGGGTTTATGTCTCTACCAATTCGTTCACGAATCAGCCCGCGGCAAAAACGCCGAAGTTCGAGACCGTGAGAAACAAGCTCAGATACAAAGGTGAACCATGGATCAACGTACAGGATCCAAAGCTCCCCTCTGAACTTGCCATATACAATGAAGGGGCGGTGCCAACCGAAGCGGGCGGGGTGGTGCTCATGAAAGATTTTGAAGGAATTACCGAGACCAACTCGATCCCGCCCGACCCCCACGTGGCTGTCGGACCCGATCATGTGGTCGGCACCGTTAACTCCGATTTCGCGATCTGGGACAAAAACGGCAACCTCCTTAAAAGGATAAACTCCAATTCATGGTACTCAGCCTTCGGTGTTGACCCCTTCGACCCCAAAGTTGTTTACGAC
>RHKR01000012.1 GCA_008363265.1 Chlorobiota bacterium | reverse complement strand
GCGGAACATTTACGGGATAGATCCCGAAACCACACTCGAAAAAAGTCTTAAAGCCGCAGGGGTTAAACCTGAAGAAATAACCAAAGTGCTTCACACCCACCTCCACTTCGATCACGCGGGAGGATCGGTGAAAAAGGAAGACGGCAAACTTGTACCGGCGTTTCCGAGCGCGAAATACTTTGTAAGAAAAAAGAATTTTGAGTGGGGTTCCAGCCCTTCCGACCGTGACCGTGGGAGCTACATCAAACAGAACTTTGTTCCACTGATGGAGCACGGAGTACTGGAACTTATAGATGACGCCACGATGGAATTTATGGACGGCATCTCGCTCTATGAAATAAATGGCCACACTTTCGGACAGCAGGCGATAAAGATCTCGGACGGAGCCCAGACCCTTTTCTTCTGCGCTGATCTCATTCCGATGCACGCGCATGTACCGCTACCTTACATAATGGGGTACGACCTTCAGCCCCTGGTTACACTTCAGGAGAAAAAAGAAGTGCTGGCCAAAGCCTCGGATGAAGACTGGACCCTTGTGGTTCAGCACGATCCCGAAGTGGTGGCGGTGAAAGTTGAGCGGACCGATAAAGGTTTCAGGGTAAAGGAAAAACTTTTCCAACTATAATTCCGGGAGCACCGTAACCGGAAGGAGCAATGATGAACGAAGCCACACAGAAACTTTGCAAAGTTACCGAACTTCACGAGAGTGAGGGGAAGCGGTTTATTGTTAACGGCGAGGATATCGCGGTCTTTAAAGTGGGAGAGAAGATCCACGCGATCGGAAACATCTGTCCCCACCAGCACGCTGCCGCGATCTACACCGGTTTCATCGAGGATGGCCATGTTTACTGTCCCATCCACGGATGGCGCTTCGACCTTGAAACTGGTCAGAAGGATTCGGGGAACAGAGGACTTAAGATTTATCCCGTTGAGATCAAGAATGGTCACGTCTGGGTGACCGTGGAGAATGAAGAACCGCATTGGAAGTGGTGAAAGACAGGGAAAAAGTTGTTGAAATTGCCCGCGCACTCGGTTTTGATCTGACAGGATTTGCTCCCGTTGAGCCCCTTGAACGGGAGACACAGTTTCTAAAGGAGTGGCTTTCGCGGGGTTACGCAGGCGGAATGGCCTACCTTGAGAAGAATCTTGAGAAAAGAAAAGACCCCCGGAATATCCTCCCCTCAGCCCGGTCTGTAATCTCACTTGGCCTGAACTACTGGCAACCGGGTGGATTTACCGAAGGAATGGGGAAGGTTTCGAGGTACGCGTGGGGGCGAGATTATCACTACATCCTTTGGGAGAAATTAAAGGTTTTTGAAGCCCGGTTGAAGATGGAATTTCCAGGATGTGAGTCCGTCAGTTATGTCGATACAGGTCCAGTGATGGACAAGGTTTGGGCATCGAAGGCAGGAATTGGCTGGATCGGGAAGCACTCAAATGTTATTAACAGACGGATCGGCAGCTGGTTCTTTATCGCTAATATCTTCACAAACCTTGGGTTTGAGTACGATGAACCGATTACCGATCACTGTGGAAGTTGCACCGCCTGCATCGATGCATGTCCCACGGATGCAATTGTGAAACCGTATGTGGTTGACGGCAGCCGCTGCATCTCCTATCTGACCATTGAGAACAAAGGGGAGATTCCCGGGGAGTTCGCGGGAAATATGGATAATTGGATATTCGGGTGCGACATTTGCCAGGATGTATGCCCATGGAACAATAAATTCAGCACGGTCACGTTAGAGGAAGGATTCCTCCGGGAGGATGATCCCGATGCGCTGAACCGTGAATTTGAACTTGATTATTTTGAGGGGATTGAAAGCGGCGAATTCAGGAAACGCTTCGCGGAGAGCCCTATCTTAAGGAGCAAACTTAAAGGGATGCGCCGCAATTCAGAATTTGTAAAAAGAACAGGAAATGGCAACGGATACAAAGAAAATATTACTTAAAGGAAAGACACTCCCCGAATTGAAGGAGTGGTTCGCTGAATCGGGCGAAAAACCGTTCAGGGGTGAGCAGATATTCAACTGGATGTACAACTATCTGGTTGATGATTATGACAAGATGCTCAATATCTCAAAGCCCCTGCGTGAGAGGCTGAAATCGGATACAATTCTTAACACACTTGAACTTACCGACACTTCGATCTCGGGATCGGAAGGAACAGTGAAGTTGCTGCTGAAAACCTCCCTCGAAAATCTTATCGAATGCGTGATCATCCCCGAAGAGAAGAGGGTTACCCTCTGTGTTTCCACGCAGGTTGGATGTCCACTCGACTGCAAATTCTGCGCCACCGGTCTGCTTGGTTACAAGAGGAATCTCACACCGGGTGAGATATTCGATCAGTACGCGATGGCACAAAGACAATTCGACCGTGATATTACGAACATTGTGTACATGGGGATGGGTGAGCCGTTGCTGAATTATGAGTCAACGGTTAAATCGCTTGAAATTTTTGCAGAGGAGTTAACAAAGGGGATCAGCCTGAAGAAGATCACGGTTTCAACCGCGGGAATTGCTCCCAGGATCAGGGACCTTGCTGATACAGGACTAAGACCGAAACTTGCTCTCTCGCTTCACTCGTGCTTCGAGGATATCAGGACGAAGATCATGCCGATCAACGCGAAATATTCATTGAAAGAGAACATCGAGGCGATCGAGTATTATCTGAAGAAAACAAATACCCGTATAACTTACGAGTACACAATGCTGGCCGGGATCAACGACCGGGATCAGGATATAAAAGCCCTCGGAAAACTTTGCCGCAGGATGCCCTCGAAGGTGAACATCATTCCGTTCAACTCTCTGGAGCATATGCAGCCTGAAGGTTTTTCGGGAGAGCTCCGTTCCACACCAAAAGCGAGAATCGAAGAGTTCGCCGACAGGCTTCGTGAGGAAAATGTGACAGTCATGATCCGTGACACTCAGGGTGATGAGATAGCAGCCGCCTGTGGGCAGCTCGCGGGGGTGGTGATAAAAAGCAATGGCTAACAGAAAACTTTCGCACGCGGAGATCTCGGCAGGCAGGGCAAAACTCGACAAGCTTCACGAAGTGGAAAAAATGCCCGTCGTCGTTCTGCTTGATTCTATCCGCAGTAGCTACAATGTGGGTTCCGTTTTCCGTACTTCCGACGGCGCGATGATCGAGAAATTGTATCTGTGTGGCTATACACCCGCCCCCCCTGTAAAAGACATCATGAAAACAGCACTTGGAGCCACCGAGAGCGTGGAATGGGAATGGGTAAAAGACCCGGTTGAAGTTGTACAGAAGTACAAAGCCAAGGGTTACAAAATTGCCTCGCTCGAGCTTACAGATACCTCATTGGACTATTCTGAGCTTACCAAAGATATCTTCCCGCTTCTGTTCATAATCGGCAACGAGATAACAGGTGTGAACCAGGCACTTCTCGACCTGTGTGATTTCACGGTTGAGATCCCTCAGTACGGCATCAAGCAATCGCTCAATGTGGCAGTGGCGTATGGGATTTCGATTTATGAGATCAGGAAAAAGTGGGATTGAGTGTGGAGTGTAGAGTGTGGAGTCCGCCTGCGGCGGATTGGGTTTAGGGTTTGGGGTTTAGTCTAGTCCATCGTTAGTTGTGCCATATGGCACTACCGTGGCGGAGTAAAGTGATAATATCTATCTCTGCTCCGCTGCGGCGGACTGTGCGGCCTCTGCGGTGAAAAACTACAAAGTAAAGAACTCTTCGCCGTTGTCTTTGGTGTGGATGTGGATCGCGCCGGCACGGACGAGGGTTACGAGTGTACGTGAGGCCCTTCTCTCTGAAACATTTGCCGCTTTGGCGAGTGACTGAACACTGATCGTTTCATGTGTTTGCAGCCAGTTGAAAACCTTTTTTTCGAGGTCGCCGATGGCATATTTTATAAGGGGATTTGAGCTGCTGTTTGCCCGTAAGATACGGATCATCTGTTTCGAGGCGGGGATGCTTTTATCGTTCACGCGGATGTAAACCTGCGCGGTGCTAATATCAAGCTCTTCTTTGTAATCCTGGATCCTGTGTGGTTTATTGTCGGATTCGGGGACTAAAACCACCACCAATTCCTTCTGATCAACATTAATGAACTGCAAATCGTATTCGATCGGCGGGGTTATGTAGTAAGCCGTGGTTTCGTTTATAAATTCAAGTTCAGTCTTTTCACTTTCGAGACCGACGATCTTTTTGTCATCGTTCACGCCGAAAATTAAATACCCCCCTTTTGTATTCGCGAAAGAGATCATTACCTTCGCGATCTTTTCAGGCTCTGTAAACTTTAACTTGAATTCCGTAGTCGAGCTTTCACCTTCTTCGATGAGATCAAGAAGGTCTCTTCTCTTAATAAAGTTGCCCATGGGCTCTCCTGAATGGTCTGATCCTGTTTCTTCTCTTCTATCTGTTCCGGGGGAGCCGGGTTTGTTGGGGGGTCCTTTTTTTCGCTTCCGGTCGAATCTGTTATAGTTTTATTGGTAGCCGTTGAATCGATCTTGGGTGCATGTTTAGCGATTGAATCGGCAACTATGCTGTCTTGTATCGCTTTCAGAGAATCATCAATTCTTTTCTTCGCTTTTGCTCTTTCATCCTTGTAGAAGTTCACTTTAGGAGCGATCTTGTTCGTGAAACGGGTCTGAGGATAGCGGGTGACGAGTGTGTCGTATACTGCGAATGCTGAGTCACGGAGCATCAGATCATTCTCGAGTACGAAGCCGGCCGCGAGAAGTGATTTAGGTGCCGTAAATGTTTCAGGATAAAGCCTGAAAACCGAGTAATACTTTTGTACCGCCGTGCTGAATTCCTTGGTATAATACACTTTTTCCGCCTCTTCAAAAAGCTGATCAGCCGGAGAAGCGTTAAGGAGTATCTTCGGTTTCCCGAGCTTGTCGGCGGCAAGATTTACCACTGATTCATTCTGAAAATTATCATAGACCACCTGAAAGATCGAATCTGCTGTGGATTTCTCGTTCTTGTCGAGATAATATGAGCCGAGTGAAAAAAGGGCCTGTCCGGTAAATTTTGATCCCGGATACTCTGAGAGGAGCAAAGTATAATAATGATACGAAGAATCGGGGATAATTATTTCGCCGAAAAAGACATTACCAAGGTCAAAATAGACTTTCGAAAGGAGTGATCTGAGAGAATCCGCCGAAATTTGCGGCATCACCGGCGCCCAACCTTTTTTCTGTACTGTCACAGGTTGGTTGCCCAAACCCTGTTCCGGACCCTTGCCTTCAGGGTCTCCCTCACCTTTAGGTCTTCCAACCACCAGTTCCTCTTCATCCTGAACTACTCCACCCGGCTGTCCACCCTGCTTGGCGAGGTTATCAAGGGAATCCTTTATGGCTTTCAGGGAATCGAGCGCTCTTTTAGCGCTGTCGGTCAGCTGTTCAACGGGTTTGAAGAGGTCGGCGAGTCTGGCATCAGCAGAATCGGCGTAAAAATTCAAAGAATCTTTCTTGAACTCAATAGGATCCGCAAGATAGGCGAGTTGCCTTGTATAGACATAGAGATTTGTTTGCAATCCTTCGTATCTTTTGAAGAGTGCTGATTTCTCTTTTATCTTCTTAACATAATCCACGGTTGACGCGCTTTTTTCAGCCTTTGAGTAATAGACGAATGCAGAATCGAAATTCCGGAGGTTGTTCTCGAACATGTCACCCATTTCAAAGCGTGCCACACCTGAAGATACTGAGTTTTGGGCCAGGGTATCAAGAACATACAGCTGTTTGTAGGCCTCATCATATTTCCCCATCCTCTTTAGATTAAGACCCTTTTGCAAATATATCTCATCGATCTTTTCGAGGAACTTGAACTCGCGTCCCATCTCTTCCAGATTCGCCTGCGATTCATCCAGTTTACCCATTTCCCTGAGACAGATGCTGTAGTTGAGCCTGGAATTGTATTCGACATCGAAGGGGGGAGAAAAATCGAGTGTTGTTTTATATGCCGTTGCCGCTTCAGTGGGGTTATCAAGCTTTCTGAAGAGGAGTTCCCCGGTCTCAAAAAGCGCCTTCGCCGAAAGTTCATCAGAAAGATCAAGAGCCACGATATCACGGAGCTTTTGCACAGCTTCGGCGAATTTTTCCTGAAATTTTAGATATCTGACTTCTTCAACATAGACCTCAGACAGGATATCATTGTTCTTTTCCTTCAGGGCCATCTGTTTGGCTTCATCGAGATACTTAAGTCCTGAGTCAAACTTCTTCATCTGCATTTCAGATTTCCCGAGCCATAGGGTGGCATCGAGAACAAGGCTGCTGTTGGGCTGGGTGGCGATCAGTTCCTGAAACTTTCGTGATGCTTTGATGTAGCTTTTCTGATAGTAAAACGCTTTTCCGATCAGGAAGAGAGCGTCATCAACGTATGAACTTTTGTTGTGGAACTGAAGGAGTTTCGAGAACTTCTCGATCACTTTCGGGAGATTCTGATTTGCACCCGCCGGAATTGCTGCCTCAGAGACGAAAAAGATGTCTTTCCGTTCTTTGATTATCAGTTCTTCCGCATCGTAGTAAAGCGTCTTGGCGTTGTGGTAGAGATTGAAATAGGTCGTAAAATCGGTCCACAATCCACATCCTGAAAGCAGCAGGGAGAGGGGAATGAGGAGAAAAAGGATCTTGGTTTTGAAATTCAAAAGGATTTCCGAAAAATTTGTTGCTCAGAAATAAATTTAGATAACCCGCGGGCCTTTTTCAATGCAAATAAAAATCAAAGCGCTTCCGGTCCCGACTCTCCGGTACGGATCCTGATGGCATCCGCGACATCGGATATGAATATCTTTCCGTCTCCGACCTGTCCCGTCTTGGCATTTTTTACGATGGCATCGATGGCTGCTTCGAGGCGGTCGTCGTCGACTACAAGTTCGATCTTCATTTTTGGGACGAATTCGATCCTGTACTCGCTTCCGCGGTAGACCTCTTTGTGCCCCTTTTGCCTGCCGTATCCGCGGACTTCGGTTATCGTGAGGCCTTTGAAGCCCTCTTCGATGAGGGCTTCTTTTACTTCGTCAAGTTTGAAAGGGCGGATTATCGCTTCGATCTTTTTCATTGATCTCCTTTGGCGTCAGGCGTTTTTGCCGTGGCACTGTTTGTATTTCTTGCCGCTTCCGCACCAGCAAGGATCATTCCTGCCGATACGCTGTTCGACTTTCACGGGTTGTGGCCTTCCGACCGGCCCCATATCCTGTTCCTTGGGGGAAGGGACATAACCGCCACCGCCCTGCATACCCGCGTTATCAGCCGACTCCTTGATGGTACGTTGTGGGCGTCTCTCAGGCCTTCTGGTGATCTGAACATTTTCAGGTTGAGCGGGATAAAGCTTGAACGCGATCTGCACGGTCTCATTTCTGATCTGCTCAAGAAGTGTTGTGAAGAGGTCGAAAGCCTCATTTTTGTATTCGATCAGGGGGTCTTTCTGTCCGTAGGCTCTCAGGTTGATACCTTCTTTCAGGTCATCCATATCCCTGAGGTGTTCTTTCCACTTGTTATCGATAACGGTAAGGAAGGCATATCTTTCGATCCTTGCCATCATCTCTGAAGAGAGCATGTTCTCTTTGTGGTTGTACCGGGCGTGAGCTTCTTTTATCACTTTCTCCGTTACGCCGCTTTTGTTGAGGAGGCGCCATTCTTCACGGTCAAAATGGATGTCCATCAGGAGATGTGTCTCGAGTTCTTTCTCGAGCTGTTCGATCTCGGCGTTGTCATAATATTTTTCAACCATTTCGGAGATGTAGTCTTCCATCATCTCGAGTATCTCGGTTTTCAGCCTTTCACCGTGAAGGGCACGGTTCCTTCTCGAGTAGATGATAGTGCGCTGCTGATTCATGGTGTTGTCGTACTCGAGGAGACGCTTTCTGATGGCGAAGTTGTTCTCTTCAACTTTCTTCTGTGCTCTTTCAACCGACCGTGTGATGATAGGGTGCTTAATAACCTCACCTTCTTCAAATCCGGCCCGGGTCATAATAGCCGCGGCTCTCTCACTGCCGAAAAGTCTGAGAAGATCATCCTCGAGTGACAGGAAGAAGATAGTTGTACCGGGGTCACCCTGACGGCCTGAACGTCCGCGAAGCTGACGGTCGATACGCCTCGACTCGTGTCTTTCAGTACCAAGAATGAAAAGTCCCCCTTTTTCTTTCACACCCGCGCCGAGTTTGATATCGGTACCGCGACCTGCCATGTTCGTGGCGATGGTAACCGCGCCCGGCTGACCGGCAAACGCCACCACTTCAGCTTCACGCTGATGCTGTTTGGCGTTAAGAACGTTGTGGCGTACACCGCGAAGTTTCAGCATTCTGCTCAGGGTTTCCGATACTTCCACTGAAGTGGTACCTACCAGTACAGGTCTTCCTTCTTTCTGAAGCTCCTCCACCTGAGTCACCACAGCGTTGAATTTCTCGCGTTTCGTGCGGTAGATCTGATCATCCTCATCCAACCTTGTGATCGGTTTGTTGGTCGGAACAACCACGACCTGGAGTTTATATATCTCATCGAACTCGCCTTCTTCGGTTTCAGCAGTACCGGTCATACCGGCGAGCTTTTTATACATTCTGAAGTAGTTCTGGAGCGTAATGGTTGCAAGCGTCTGCGTGTCGCGTTCAACTTTTACATTTTCCTTTGCCTCGATCGCCTGATGAAGACCATCGGAATATCTTCTTCCGGGAAGAACACGGCCGGTAAACTCATCAACGATCGCGATTTTGCCATCCTCGGTGATAACATACTCGTCATCTTTTTCGAACAGGGTGTAAGCTTTCAGAAGCTGGTTGATCGTGTGGAGCCTGTCCGACTTCTCTGAATATTCGAAGTGGAGTTGTTCCTCCTTCTTCTTTTTTTGTTCATCGGTGAGCGAAGTGTCGTTGTTTATCTTGCTGATCTCGGTACCGAAGTCGGGGAGAACGAAGTAGGTTTTACCTTCAGCGGCACCTTTCGCGAGCTCCTCTCTTCCTTTTTCGGTCAGTTCGATCGAGTTGTTCTTTTCATCGATCACGAAGTATAGTTCTTCATCGATGATGTGCATGTTGCGGCCCTTATCCTTCAGGTACTCAAGCTCAGTGTTCTGCATGAGCTGTTTGTTTTCCGGTTCCGCAACCATTTTCATAAGTTTTTTGTGCTTCGGAAGTCCTCTGAACGCGCGGAATATTTTAACACCGGCTTCAGTAATGTCATCTTTCGAGGGATTGCCTGAGAGGGTTTTCTCAGCCTCGGTCAGAATGGAGGAGACGAGGTTGCTCTGAAGTCTGTGCAGGCGCTCGATCTTCGGCTTCATTTCATCGTATTTCTGGTTGTCAGAATCGACAGGACCTGAAATAATAAGCGGTGTACGGGCTTCATCTATAAGGACAGAGTCGACCTCATCCACGATCGCGTAGATATGTTTCCTCTGAACCTGGTGCTCCGGATCGATCGCCATGTTGTCCCTGAGGTAATCGAATCCAAACTCGTTGTTCGTGCCGTAGGTGATATCGCAATTGTAAGCAATTCTTCTCTTGTCCGGATTCATTGTACCGAGGATAACGCCGATAGTGAGATCGTGAAATTTAAATATTTCACCCATCCACTCGGAGTCACGCTGAGCCAGATAGTCGTTTACAGTTACAAGGTGCGCGCCTCTTCCGGTAAGCGAATTAAGGAAGAGTGGAAGTGTAGCCACGAGGGTTTTACCTTCACCTGTTGCCATCTCAGCGATCTTGCCCTGATGGAGGACGATACCGCCCATCAGCTGAACATCGTAAGGCACCATATCCCATGTTACTTTTTGGCCCATTACATCATAGGTTTTCCCAACGAGGCGTCTGCAGGTGTCTTTCGCCACGGCGAAGACCTCCGGGAGGAGTTCGTCGAGGATATCCTCATATTTTTCATCAAGTTCTTTTTCAAGCTCTTCGATCTCATCGTGGATCGCATTCGCGTTTTCCACCTCTCCTTCAACGCTGGTTAGTTGCTCTCTAAGTTCAGCTATCTTGCCACGGAGCTCTTCGGTCTCTTTACTGATGTGTTCCTTGAATCCCTTTACTTTTTCTTTGAGTTCAAAATCGCTTAATGACGCAAGTGATTCATAATGTTCGTTGATTTCTTGAACAATTGGTTGTAATTCTTTATAAGTACGGCTGTGTTTGTCGCCAAAAATGGCTTTAAGAACCGATTTTAACATTAAGGGTCTGCTCCAAAATTTTATTATAACCTGTAAATTTAGCTATAAAATGTGAAATGTGAAATGTGAAATGTTAGGGGGATAAAATCAAGGATGAAGGATGAGGGCTGCGATTCTGTTGTATGAAGTTTGAGGTATGAAATATGAAAGGGCGGTTATCCGCCCTTTATTAGTAATAGAACCAGATGGATGAATATTGATCGACATCTTCTCCATCTTTAAGAAGACGATCGAGATAATCATAGATCGATACATCGGTGAAAAGGTAGTCATCAACCTTTGCCAGGCGCGACTGCCAGGGGAGGAAGCGGTACACCCTCTCACCGGTTCCTTTGATCATTATTACTTCATGATCCTGCCATGATCTTAAATGGGATTTCCCCATTCTCGGAACATTGAAAACAGGCTCATCAGTTCGCACCATACCGGGCAGGAATCGTGCCTCCTCTTTCCGTTCCTGTTGTATGCGTGCCAAAGGCACCCGGAAATCAATTGTCTCCTTTTTTCCTTTGGTGTTAAATGTGTAATACGGATCGATTCCACAAAGCTTCAACATCCTTCGAAGAGCCGATGTTTCATATCTCCGGCTGTTGTAGTAGGTGAATACCTGTTGATTATAGATGCTCATTCCCGCTTTTCTTATTCTGGTTACAGCGGCGATACTGTCATCCGTTATCTCAGCGGTGTGTTCGAAATGAGTAACCAGGCAGACCTCCCGTCTTCCGGGCTGGTTGTATTTTTCCAGCATCGCAACGAGATCGTCGTTCACTCTAAAGGGAAGTGTTGCGAAAACCCGGGTTCCGATCCGGATCCTTTCAATATGACTGATCACCGAGAGGTGCTTTAGAATCGAATCGAGATGATCATCACCAAGCAGGAGGGGATCACCGCCCGTTACAAGCACTTCGGAAATGTTCGGGTTTTTCGATATCCAGTCAATTGCCGCGGAAATCTTCTTTTCCTGAACTTCTGATCTGTCGATCGATTTGAGCTCCCAGTTCCGTTGGCAGTAAACACAGATCTGCGGACATGATTCGATAACCTTGAGGATTACGATCTGTGGGTAGCGCCGTGTGATCCGCTCAACGGGTTGGGTCTGTTTTTCGCCCATGAAGTCCAGATCGATATTCGCCTGACGGCTGTCATAAACATTCAGGCAATATCTGAAACCGGGAAGCACCTGAGCTCTGACCGCTTTGTCATCTCCGTCACGTCCTGATTCGTTGAACAGGGAGAGGTAGTAGGGGGTTATCTGGAAATCCACCCCCATCGCCTTTGCTGATTCCAGACCCTGGAGCTCATCATCCTCAAGCTTGATGAGCTTCTGAACGGTCCCCGGGTCACGAATGATGTGTTTCAGGTGCCAGGAATGGTCCTCCCAATCTGTGAGAGTACCTCCAAAATGATCGAGAATTTTCTTTTTCAGACCATCGGAGTTGAGCCTCCGGAGAGGGTGACTTCCTGTTTTGTATTTGATCATTTCAGCACGCATATGCGTCGCAAATTTGTCGAGTGTTGAACTGCTGTTCTTGCTACCGGCAAAATTTTCCTTCCTGAATGCGAAGTTTCCTGACCGGCCGTTGATACCATGCGACAGAAAGATCATTTCAATCAGAAAACCTTCTTCCACCTCATCCAGCAATTCAGTATTGCCGGAGGCAAGTTCCCAAAGGGTTTTTACCGGAGAAAATGATGTAAGGAGTTCATTCTCTGTCCTCAGAATATTCTTGAAAACCCTGATGCTTTCCTTGGCATTTTGGCGGTCGATTATATGAAGTTTCTTGAACGGAAGTTCGCTGAATACATTAAAGTAGGTTCGTTCGAGATCATTAAGATACTCAAAGAGTTTTTCCCGGGCATCGTGCACGGAAGAGGATGACACAAGGAGATTTTTCATCCATGGATTGGCCTTCCACCACGCGGCCAGGAGCTGTGGCTTATCTTGGTTAAACAGTTCCTTCACTGTTACCTCCTTTCCACCGGCAGGGGCGCAAATAGTCGCTGGTTACGCTTCTGCTGATGTAACTGATGGTTTGTTTTAAACTGATTTTAACCCAATATAAGAAAAAAGGATGGAATAGTGGTTAGAGGTTAGTGGTTAGAGGTTAATGGTCTGAGGTTGAGCGGAAGGTGGTTGAGTCTTAAAGGTTGAGTGGATTTTTGGAGGGCACAAATAAAAAAGTGGTAACGAAACACAAGAATTCCGCTACCACTAAAGAATTTTTTACTTTTGGTTAGAGGTATTTGAAGAATTAACCACTCACCTCTAACCGTTAACCACTAAAGAATCATTTTTGCAGTAGCATCTTAATGGTTTGAACCTGGTTGCCGGCTTTTATGGTGCAGAGGTAGACACCTGAGGAGACGGACTGACCGAAGTCGTTTTTACCGTTCCACTCATATGAGTAGCTGCCTGCCTGATGCTGGCCGTTCACGAGTTCGGCAACTTTTTTACCGGTGATGTCGTAAACCGTAAGGGTTACATTTTCAGATGCTGGAAGGGCAAACTTGATCACGGTGGTGGGGTTGAACGGATTCGGGTAATTTTGGAACAGATTGAAAGCGGTCGGTGTGGAATTATCAAATTCGATGATCGCCGTGGTGGTCTGAACAGTTGCGCGCATGAAATATGTTTCGTTCCAGGCTGACCATGCATTGCCATCGAAGTCCCAGGCGCGGCCGTTGTTGGTCTGATTGTAGCCGAAACCGGGTCTGTTCACGCCATCATAGATTATGCCTATGAAGAAGTCACCAGTCACCAGGATGTTCTGAGCCGAAGTGTTCCATGTATTCCACCCCGGGACGGTATTAGCGGTAACCTGCGTATAGTTCACAAGATCTGAGCCAGGCGCGCCATTTCCCGCCTTTGACTTAACGATCGGTTTAAAGGTCGCGGTACCGGCAGTAACGCCTGTGATGTAGTAACTGATCTCAGTAAGTTTCGCGTTTGCGACGGGTGATGTCATCCTGTTCGCCGAACCCTGTCCGTTGTTCGGCCAGTTATACCCGCTGAACACAACACCATTATCGTAAACAAGCGAAGTGGTTTGAGCACCACCTCCGGGAAGTGTGGCCGCCCAGGCTCCTCTTCCGTGAGTGAAGGCGACGATCTTACTGTCGCTTGCCCTGATCTTTAGATCAGAGACTACCACATTCGGCATTGCTGAGCCGTCTCTCGTCCAGGTGGTTCCACCATCAGTTGTCGAAAATACACCAAGATCGGTTCCGGCATAGAGATTTGAAGTGTTGGCAGGATTGATGGCAAACGAGTTAACCGGAAGATTTGGGAAATTCGAGGAGATGTTCGTCCACGATACACCCGCGTTGGTGGTTTTATAGACCTTCTGTCCCGATGCGAATCCGGAGAAAGTGGCGTAAGCTATATTGCTATTACCGGGATCGATGGCAACTTTGGTGATGTATGCACTTGGGAGGCCTGAATTCCTTAGGTTCCATGTTGAACCGGTATTGGTTGTAACCTGAACCCGGCCATTGGTTGTGCCCACATACATAACCGCCGAGTTGCCTTTGGCGATAGCGAGAGCGGATATCTTGGCGCCGTTCGAGCCTGTTCCGTCACCTGTGAGATCGCCTGAAGCTGCGGTCCAGCTTGAAGCCGAATTGGTGGTTCTCCAGACACGGTAGGTCCCTCCGATAAGTATCTGAGGATTGTTCGGGTCCATCACAAATGGTGAAATAAAGAGTGTGCGGTCGGTTGTACCGTCCCAGAAACCGGATCCGACGGGGATTCCGTTCATTGATTTGTTGAATGAGTTTCCGCCGTCTGTGGTTTTTAGGAAGCAGAAGTTTACATACTCACCGTAGCCGATATTGGGGTTGTTATAGTCGATCTCACATGCACCGCCGTCACCACCGATGATCTCAATCCATTGAGCCGTTCCCTGCGATGCAATTGTTCCGTTATCCTGGGTTCCCCCCACAAATGTGGCGGCTGTTGGATGGAT
>RHKR01000501.1 GCA_008363265.1 Chlorobiota bacterium | reverse complement strand
CCCCGGTCAGTTCAGGAACTACAGTAAAACCGTGAATCTCTCAGAGCAGGACCCGGCCGAACCCGGCGGTCAACCAAACTCCTGATCACACATATCAAATATTTGTACATCCTCAGCAATTGTGAAGTTCGTACAAAGAATTGATGAATCCACACACAAATTTTACATATCCGTAAGTATTAAACATTCCTTCTGATTTAGCTTTCCTTCGCATTTTATCAGCATTCCGGAAAATCCCGGATAACAAGGGGGACCCCGCACGAACTAATCGAATATAATCACCAGTAGCGTTTAATCGATACCCGGTAGGCCAGCAGTCTGAAATGGCAGTTCCGGTTTCGAAAACATTAGCACGGTGATTTCCATTGCGTTACCAGCTATCAAGTCCTGATGAAATAAGATCATTCAGGCAACACTTCACTCACACTGCTTATGCAGTTTCTTTCTCCCACTCCGGGTCAGCCGCCCGGTGGCGGGATAATTCTACATTCCAACAATCAACAAATCAAAGGAGTAACTTATGTTACGAAAAGCACTTCTAACAGTTGCTGTTCTCCTTCTGCTGTGCGGATTTGACCTCCGGGCTCAAAGCAACCAAACCGATCTGTACGCATTCGCTAATGTGTACAAGGCGATCGCGCTCAACAGAATCAGCAATCTGAATTTCGGTTCGGTTACTGTGGGTACAAATGGCGGTACAGTCATCATAGCGCAGGATGGGACACGCTCCAAGACCGGAGATGTAGGGTTGGTCCAAAGCAACCCTACGGCCGCGAATGTCACGATCACAGCCCAGGACTGGGCGTGGGTCATGATCTCTCTTCCGGGCAGTACAACGCTCAGTGACGGAGGATCTAACACGCTCTCAATGACTTTCGATCCCTCGATATCCGGAGAGCAACCCATGGGTGGTTCAGGTACCCTTACGATGCAGATCGGAGGTACAGTTCAGATACCCCAATCCACTCCGGCGGGTATTTATTCCGGCTCGGTTGAGCTCACAGTTGTTTATAACTGATCAAAGAAACCAATTTAAGGAGTAACCCATGTTACACAAAATATTTTCAGGCGCCTTGCTGCTGACATTGTTTTTCATCGCTCAGGCAAACGCGCAACCAAACAGCACCACGATAACTCCGTCACTTGAGATCGTGCAACCTATAACAATAACAAAGAACACTGACAAGGATCTTCTATTCGGTAAGTTCGCCGCCTATGTTGACGCCACAGGTACTGTCGTTCTGGGGACAGACGGTCAGCGGTCTAAAACAGGAGATATTACACTTCTCGATACCGAACCCTTCGGCGCCGCCGAGTTCACAGTGGAAGGGCTCCCAAATGCCACATTCAGCCTTCAGCTTCCCACAACCGCCACGCTGACTAATACCCTGCCCAACAGCAATGATGAAATGGAAGTCTCCGCGTTCTTAACCAACATTAGCGGTACCCCAACTATCGGGGCGCAGGGTTCACTCACATTTAATGTAGGAGCCACACTTACCAAATCTTCTCTGGCCGGGAGAGGCATTTATACCGGTACTTTCTCAATTACGGTGAGTTATCTGTAAAGAGTGAATCCATTAACACAACAAGTGAAAACAAGAATTAAAAAGAGGAGTAACAAAATGTTACGAAAAATTTTCATCGGAACAATGCTCTTGGCAGCAATGACGGTTGGTGTTACCCATGCGCAAACCAACACAGCATCTGCGAATATAAGTGCCGAACTTTCCCTCCCGATAGCCATTTATTCCGGGTTCGCTGACCTCCATTTCGGCGGATTCATGCCTGGGGCGACCGAGGGAACGGTGACTGTACCTGCGAACCCCAACTCTTCCAGAACCGCCACTGGAGGTGTTGTCCTGGTGTCGAACTATTACGGATTTGCCGGTAGAGTCTTTGTCGAGGGTGACCCCCTGGCCACTTACCAGCTTACATTTCCGGTTGATCCCATAACCCTGACGGCAACTAATAGTTCTGCCACCATGACCCTGACTGATATAACCACATACACTGAATCGGGCCTGTTCAAACTCGATGCAGTCGGATATCAGGATGTCTATATTGGCGCGAAGATATCTGTCGGAGTTAATCAGCCGCAAGGTGGTTATCTCGGCACCATCCCGATAACAGCAAATTATCTCTGAAACAGCCGGGTAAACGGAGTAACCGGTCGTGACCAGGATGAAAAAATTATTCAGGCTGATCCTGATGGTATCGTTGCTCGGCGGTTCCGCCTCCCTGATGGGACAGGCCGTTAATACTACCATCTTGGGGAGCCTCCCCGACAGGATCGAAACTGACGATCCCGAGTCACTGTCAATAGTGCTCGAAGGGGATCTTTCATTCGGAGCGCTCACGGTCGGCGGCATTTCCGGATCACTCTCCATTTCGCCTGAAGGGACAAGAATTCCTCAGGGTGGTGTTTCAGGAGTT
>RHKR01000500.1 GCA_008363265.1 Chlorobiota bacterium | reverse complement strand
ATTCCTGACCAAAGGAAGAATGATCTGATCGTTAAATATGCCAACGATTATTTCGAAGATGTGTATAATTCACCTGTTTACAAGATAAACGCGAATAACCGGATTGAAATTTCTGAGAGATGGTGTAATTATCTAAATGAACATCATGAGATATTGAAGAGTTTTTGTCTCTGGAATTTTGTGAAATATCTGGAAAAACTGAATCCGAATGTCCCGAGCATCACTGAAAAACTCTTTGAGCCGAAGGCCAGGGATCTTAAGCAAGCCCGGGAATACTGGGGCATTGTCATCGAAAATTCACCTTCCAGATCACTCAGGTGCATTTATACCGATAACCCGGTAACAAGAGCTACACTCTCATTGGATCATTACATCCCTTGGAGTTTTGTAACACATGATCTGATCTGGAATATTTCGCCTACTTTGGCATACATTAATTCCTCAAAGAATGACTCCTTGCCTGATCACAACAGATATATCGATAAATTTGTTGACATTCAGCATCATGCGTTTACGAGTGTGTTAAAAGTAAGCCCCAGATTAAAAGCTTTGGAGGATTTTAGCATCTTATTCAACGATTCGAATAAAAACATACTTAACAGTGGCCCTGAAGCGTTTAAACGGAGGTTGAAGGGGACAATTCTGTCGCTTAATGAAATTGCTTCGAATATTGGTTTTTCGACTGGATGGTTTTATCGACTTCAATGAAATACTAATTTGAGAAGAACAATCCGGTTGTAGACATGTAACCTGAAAGCTTCTCAACTTGACTGATATCGCCTCCATTCTCAAACTTTGCATTGCCAATACACTAACTGGCATTACAAAAGCGGGTGTTTTATAAATCGTATCAAAAAATGTTATCGACCATTAAAATACGGCAGCTCTCCATTAATTCCGAACTCTTGAATATTCCTCACAAGCTCAAAAGCTTCGTTCTCATGCCCAAGCAAGATATACCGATATGAGAGATTCTCTCTCACATACCTCTTCACTTTCATATCCAGTGTCATCTCCTCTTGCCGGAAGAGTTCTTTCTCGTGCTCCTTCAGCTCAGGTATTATGATTCGGTTAGCCACATAAACGCAGAACTGATCTCCGGATAGCCTCCCACTCGCGTGACTCGCCAACCTCGTTACCAAGCCATAAACCTTCGAGTTATGCTTCCGCTTCGAGTACTCTCTTCCGCTCATTCCCACATAAAGAAACTTCCCATCTTTATCCCATATGCAGTAAACCCCCGCAGCAACAGGAGGTACATCCTTATCCGGCCAGTCCCGGAAATGTTTTATTTCCTGTTTCAAAATCTCATCAACTTTAATCTTCATTCTCTTTTATCCTTTACGAATCTGTTTGGGTTTCAATTTCAAGGCTACCACTGTCATTCCTGTATTTCTTCTCAATCTATCATACAATTGTAAAGATACCAATTATGGAAACACACATCTGTTTGTTGATCTACTGTGATTAGTGGAAGCCTCATATGTTCGATGAATACGAACGCATTCTCGAATCCATTCCTCTGGACATTGCTAACTCTCCTCACCCCCCGATCTACCGCTTCAACTCCTCCGGTATCACCAACTCCGGTGTAAACTTCAACAGTCGGCGGGCGGTGCTTTTGGTTTTTGATTGCAACTTTACATATCTCTTGCGGATATCGGCTGCGCTTTCTATGGTGGCGGTGGCGGCTTCTTTAAATGCTTCGACGAATTCGGGGTAGAAGTTCCTAAAGTCGTTTGCCCGGTAGATACTCCTGATGTGGTCTCTGCTGATTTCTTCACCAAATCGTAGTTGAATTATCCTGTATGCTACCTCCATCAAAAACCAATCGATAGCATTAAATGCACTGTCCCGGGCATCCCGCAATTTATACTGCATAACCAGGTAATCGTGGGTTTCCATCCCTTCTGGTACTTTGGCATCGGGGAAGAACTTAAAAAAGTTTCCCCAATAGATATCCTCCTCATCATCGGGAAGTTTCACGAAGTCGGCATAGGTCTCGAGGGCTGAATCTTCAGCATAACCATGTCTTCTGTAGTATGCTACACAATCTCTGACAATTGCAGTATTCCCGCCATACCTGCCGACTTTCTCTGTAAGTTCCCGGATGATCCAGTCTACCAACGCATCCCGTTCAGCCTCTTCATAATCGTAAAGGAAATCTTCCATCTCCTTCCGCTCCTCTGGAGTCGGTTCGAGTTTTTCGATCAACTCCTTGGCCGGTTCGTCGAAGTCATGTGATATAGTAACCTGCACATCCTCATTTGCGAAAAGCTCCTCAAGCCTCTCTTCAAACTGCTCAACTTTTGATTTCTCTTCCATTTAGGTGTCTTTCCTTTTTGATCTTTGTTTGTGTGATGACCGATCAAATAGTAGCGCGTACGGGATTCGAACCCGTGATTACTGCCTGAATGTGCCAGGGTGTTACTGCTTAAACCATTCAAC
>RHKR01000499.1 GCA_008363265.1 Chlorobiota bacterium | reverse complement strand
CCGGATCCATAACTTTGACACAATAACAGATACATCACTGCTTGCAGACCTGTTTGAAGCTGCCAGGAAGATCGCTGACGAACTCGGAATTGCCGGCAACGGATACCGGCTCGTGATCAATAACGGAGACGATGGAGGTCAGGAAGTACAACACCTCCATCTCCATCTTCTCGGCGGAAGAAAAATGACATGGCCTCCGGGTTGATGCCAAAGGCGATTTGATCAAAATTCTTTTTTTAGGATGATCTTTTCTTCCGGATCAAAGATCACCCTGTCTGCACCGGGTTTAACCATAAACCTGAAAGTTTCCCCGTTTGCTGAGTTGAACCCGGTGAAAACTTCAGAACTTCCGTCGTTGTATTCCACCTTAAGTTCAAAAGTAGCCTGATAATAAAGCCTCTCCCACCCTTCCTGGATGAATGTGGCTTCGAGAATATCCGACCCGTTCTCACTCAGGAAACGGAAACGGTTCATGTAAACGGGGTGACCCGGGTGTTTCAGCCACTGATCAAAAAACCAGTTATAATCCTTCCCCGTCAATTCATTTGTAATTTTCACAAAGTCCGCAGTGGTCGCGTTCCCGAACTTAAGGGCCGGATCAGTGGTGAACCTCTTTAATATTTCGAAAAACTTTTCCTTCCCGACTTCCTCGCGCAGCATGTAGATCACACAGGCGGCTTTTTTATAAATGAGTGCTGAATTATAGAACTCTTCTCCGGGAGGAATATCTGTGTTCCACTTTGATTCCGATATTGCATCCTTCGGATCAGCAATGAAATAATAATTGGCGAAATCCCGCATCACCGCCTTGTACTGACCGTCTTCGGGCCTGGTCCAGGTCTCGATCCAATAAGCCTCCATATACTCTGCAAATCCCTCGTTCAGCCAAATATCTTCCCAATTCTCCGGTGTGATGAGGTCACCAAACCACTGATGTGCGAACTCATGAACAGCAAGAAGATCATACCAGCAACCCGCGCACAAGGTGATAAAACTCTGGTTTTCCATACCTCCGTAAGGGAAATCTGATGTAAGCGTGGCAAAGCTTATCTTTTCGAAAGGATACTCGCCGAAATGATCTTCAAAAAAATCGAGCATAATGGGAATGATATCCCTGATGTAGTTTACTTCCCTCTCGTTTTCATTCCTTCTCCAGTAGAGCTCCACAGGAATATCTCTTCCACTCAGTTTGGACCTGACAGAACTTTTTTTCAATTTGTAATCTGTTGATGCCGAAAAAACCATCTGATAGGTTGCCATCGGAATGAGGCTCCGCCACTTCCATTTTTTATGGCCCATTGTATCAGTGATCCCTTCATTCTGTCCGACGGCACCGACGATAACGTTGCCGGGAACTGTCGCTGAAATTG
Organism: Chlorobiota bacterium; assembly: GCA_008363265.1. GTDB lineage: Bacteria > Bacteroidota > Ignavibacteria > Ignavibacteriales > Ignavibacteriaceae > UTCHB3. Next base: position 1,080 of record RHKR01000499.1, on the reverse strand, counting down.
AGAAAAGTGCTTTATCTGAGGGATGGTCGTTACAGATGAACCAGTCACGTGCCTCAATAGGTGCATTGTTGGTAAATACCGACCCCTTGGATACAAAAAATCCTTCGTCTTTCACGCCGGAATGACTGTATTGCAGTTTGATAGTGACTGTATCTCCGGCGGAGATACCTTCAGGTAACCGAAGATACATAATCCCCGACTCATGCTTTACCAGTTCGGCTCCTTCAACTTGCCCGGGTATGATCGAAGCTTGTGATGCATGGAAGCGGATCACTCTGTCGGTGTTGAGGGAGCCTGTGACAAATCTTATCTCTTGTTTCGCCCCGAAACTGCGGTGGGCGTTTTTTGTAAAATTTTCTACAAGATTCAGGTCAAGATCATACGACAGAACGTCTATCGAATCATCATAAGGAGGAAGTGACTGAGCTGTCATCCTTCCGGAAAGTAATGCCAGTGTAATTGCAAGAAGATAGAGTTGCAAATTTTTAGTCACTTAGACTGTCTCCCCGATCAGGATTGATTCTTCACCATGCTCCTTTGCGATCTGAATTGCCCTATCGACGTTTTGCGGCGGTACAATGGCGATCAGACCGATCCCAAGGTTGAAGACATGTCTCATCTCCTCTTCGGAAATCCCACCGGTTTTCCTGATCAGTTCAAAAACCGGGGGTATTTCCCATGCATTCCAGTTGATTCGCAGATCGAGACTTTTAGGTACGACACGTGTAGTGTTTCCCACGATTCCCCCGCCTGTGATGTGCGAAAGCCCACTGACAAGACCGGCATCATGGAGTGACCTGATAAGTTTTAGATATGATCTGTGTATGCTTAACAGTTCGTCACCAAGTCTCCCGCCAAGTTCATCCATGTACTCCCGGGGTGAGTACCTGCTGAAAAGAACTTTCCGTGCGAGTGAGTATCCGTTGGTATGTAGTCCTGAGGAACGGTAACCGATAAGTATATCTCCTTTGTTTATTCCGGACCCATTTATTACGCGGTCTTTTTCAACCACACCGACAATGGTTCCTGACATGTCATACTCACCTTCGGTATAGAGGCCCGGCATTTCTGCAGTCTCGC
>RHKR01000498.1 GCA_008363265.1 Chlorobiota bacterium | reverse complement strand
ATCTTAAACTTCTCAATTACTATTCCATCGAATGGAGCGCGACCTTGTTTCCTTCTGAATCAAGGAATATCGCCATATAACCATATTCAGGTGTTATCTGTCTTTTTGGCAGCATCACCACACCGCCGGCATCACTTACACGCTTCAGCATGACATTTAGATCAGGATTTGCGTTCAGGTAGATCAAGGTTCCCTCTGATGAAGGCATATAATCGGGGCCGCTACAAAGCGATCCTGAAACCGATTCCTGGTCATCTGCCGGAAGGAAAGCCATCTCATGAGGCCCCATCGACATGATTGTTAATTCAGTATTGAAAATTTCACCGTAAAATTTCGCGGCACGTTTCATATCGTTCACCGGTATTTCAAACCAGTTAATTACGTTCGCCATGTTGATCTCCTGTTTGTTTTGTTTAATAAAACTTGATCTTAAGTCCCGCGATCAGACTTAGATTTGAGCCTTCATTGCCCATGTAGTTGTAAGCAAGTGTCCCCTCTATATCGAGGTTGTCAACCAAAGGATAGACATACCCGCCTCCCATGATCAGACCAAACCTTTCTGATTGCTGATTTGTCCGGGTTTCCTGTTTCCATCCTGAAATTATCTGTGTTACGTTCGTCTTTTGCGCGAATGTGTTGACAGTCAAACCTATGAGTCCAAAATATCCGTTTTTTGCATGGATCTCGATCCCGGTTCCAAATTCTCCATAATCGTATGAAGTGGTGTATGAGACACTTCCGAAGGATGATTCCTTCCCCCAAAAATGTGTGTAACCGGCCTGTAAAAACCATGTAACAGTCTTGCTCACATTAACTTCATATTTGAGGTGAACTCCTGCCCCGGCAGTGGCTTTGTTCTTCCAGGGACCTGTCGGCAGATTCCCACCTATACCTATAGTTAGTGATTTTTGCTTTTTGTGTACAGTCGTATCTTGGCAGTATGTTAATGAGGTAAATGAAACAGCGATTAAAATAATTGATATTAGATTGCGTAAATACACGATGCTCTTAAAGATTAAAAAATAAACATTGAAATTTAATTATTTTTTCGTTTTTTTGCGAGGCTAAAATTTGACTATTCATCCCCACAAAGAGGTTTCATGATTGAATTTTTATCAAATGGTCTGATAAACCTGAAAAACCCGGCGATCCTGTTCTTTATTCTTGGACTCACTGTTGCCCTGATCAGATCAGAATTAAAAATTCCCGAACCGATCATCAAAATGTTCTCATATTACCTGATGGCCTCCATAGGCTTCAAAGGCGGATATGAGATATCAAGGACCGGGCTTACCGGTGACCTCGTGATCTCCTCGCTCCTCGCGATGACGCTTGCGGCCCTGATCCCGATAATGGCTTTTTATATTCTGCGTGGATTTCTGAAACTTGACTCAATAAATGCCGGAGCGATCGCCGCTCACTACGGTTCGGTAAGTGTGGTTACTTTCGTTACGGCGATATCATACCTCGACAGAACGGGACTCGACCATGGTGGTTTCATGGTGGGTGTAATGGCGCTGATGGAATTCCCTGCAATTCTCATCGCAATCGGCCTCGCGATCTATTACTCCTCAAAAGCCAACGGTAGGAAGTCGCTCGGATCTATCCTTCATGAATCCATTACCAATGAAAGTGTGATCCTGCTTATGGGAAGTTTGCTCATCGGTTTGATCACCGGTGAAAAGGGTTACACCCTGACCAAGCCTTTCTTCATTGAACCGTTTCAGGGAGTACTTACTTTCTTTCTGCTTGATATGGGAATCGTCGCAGGCCGAAAATTGCATGAGTATGGGAAGGTGGGGATTCAGCTGACTCTCTTCGCTGTGTTTGTCCCTGTGTTCAACGGGTTTATCGGGACTTTCTTTGCCACACTCTTTGATCTCGGAACGGGGAATGCAGTACTTATTGGCGTGCTTGCTGCAAGTTCTTCCTATATTGCGGCCCCGGCGGCTGTGAGAATAGTTCTGCCTGAGGCAAATCCCTCACTCTACCTGACATCATCTCTGGCAATCACATTTCCGTTCAACATTATATTCGGGATACCCCTCTATTACTCAATAGCACTGATGTTCTCCGGTCTCCTAAGTTAAATAAAATTTACTTCGGCAGTGAGTTTTAAACCGAATTTCTGGTATACATCCTCTATTATCTTATTAGCCAGATCGACTATATCGCTTCCCCCGGCACCTCCATAATTCACCAGGACGAGTGAATGCTTTTCATACACTCCGCAATTCCCGACTCTTCTTCCCTTCCATCCGGAAAGTTCGATCAGTTTTGCAGCTGATATCTTGACCTTTCCTTCCTTCGTCTTGAATCCATCGATCTCCGGTGAGAGTCTCTGAAGAATAAAGAATGACTCTTCACTGATTTCAGGATTCTTAAAGAAACTGCCTGCGTTACCTAAAACTGCAGGATCGGGAAGTTTTTCAGTCCGTAACTGTATAATAGCGT